>JAZBOM010000186.1:0-5778 GCA_036351205.1 Thermoleophilia bacterium
CGAGGCGATCACCGAGACGCAGGGCAGCGAGCTCGTGCGCCGCACGCTGGGCGAGCACGTCTTCGAGCGCTTCGTCACCAACAAGCTGAACGAGTGGTACGACTACCGCGAGCAGGTGACCGACTTCGAGATCAAGCGCTACTACGCGGTGCTGTGATGGACGACGCGACTGACCCCGCCCGCCTCGCCGACCACCTCGTCACCTGGCTGCACAGCGAGGTCACGGCGGGCGGCGGCGAGGGCGTCGTCTTCGGTCTGAGCGGGGGCATCGACTCGGCCGTCGTCGCCGCCCTCGCCCTGCGCGCCTTCCCCGAGACCTCGCTGGGCATCCTCATGCCGTGCCACAGTGACCCGCGGGACGCCGCCGACGCGCACCTCGTCGCCGACGCCTTCGGCCTGCCGACGGAGACCGTCGACCTGGGGCCGGTCCACGACCTCCTGCTCGACACGCTCGCCGCGGCGCGGCCGGACATCCGCGACGACCGCCTCACCGGGGCCAACCTCAAGCCGCGCCTGCGCATGATGACGCTCTACGCCTTCGCCAACCGCCTCGGCTACCGCGTGCTCGGCACCGGCAACCTCAGCGAGCTGACCATCGGGTACTTCACCAAGTACGGCGACGGCGGCGTCGACCTGCTGCCGCTCGGAGAGCTGACCAAGACGGAGGTACGCGCGCTCGCCCGCCACCTCGGCGTGCCGCAGCCGGTGATCGACAAACCGCCCTCGGCGGGGCTCTGGGCCGGGCAGACCGACGAGGGCGAGATGGGCCTCACCTACGACGAGCTCGACGCCTACCTGCTCGGGCGCGGCGCCGACCCGGCGACGGAGGCGCGCATCGAGAGCCTGCGGGCCGCGAGCGCGCACAAGCGCGCCCTGCCGAGGATCGCGCCCAAGCCCACCGAGCGCTAGCGCGCCCCGCCGCCGCTCGCGCCCAAACGCGCCGAGCGGTCGCACCGACAGCGGGACCGCACCGAGCAGCGGCACCCATGGCTCGAGCCCGCCGGACGGCAGCGCCCACGACGAGAATCCACCCAGCATCCGGTCGCGCAGCGCGGCCGGTCATCGTCGCGCAGACATGTTCAATTGCGCAACATCCTGAACAATTGAACATGCCTGTGCCGACCCGCGGCGACCCCTGCCGCCTCCGGACTTGGGGCGCTCACCCGGACACGGTAGACTGTTGCGCCGGTCGGGAGACGGGCTCCCGGCGAGGCGTGAGACGGTGCCCCGAGAGCCGGGAGGCAAGGTCCCGGCGGCCGGGGGGCAAGGTCCCACCAGGTCGCGCCGGCCTCGGAGATGGCGCCGGGGAGGGCGCCGGGGAGGTCAGAACCAGCGTGTCGATCGTCGTCCAGAAATACGGTGGCACCTCGGTCGCCGACGTCGTGCGCATCATGAACGTGGCGCGCCGCATCGTCGCCACCGCCGAGCAGGGCCACCAGGTCTGCGCCGTCGTCTCGGCACGCGGCGACACCACCGACGAGCTCCTCGAGCTCGCCGGCGAGATCTCCCCCAACCCGCCCGAGCGCGAGATGGACATGCTGCTCTCGACCGGCGAGCGCATCAGCTGCGCCCTGCTCGCCATGGCCATCGACCGGCTCGGCGGCCAGGCGGTCAGCTTCACCGGCTCCCAGGCCGGCATCATCACCGACACCGTGCACACCAAGGCACGCATCCTCGACATCCGCGCGTTCCGCGTGCAGGAGGCGCTCGACACCGGCCACATCGTGCTCGTCGCCGGCTTCCAGGGCGTCTCCACCGACAAGGCCGTCACGACCCTCGGCCGCGGCGGCTCCGACACCACCGCCGTCGCCCTGGCGCACGCCCTCGGGGCCGAGGTCTGCGAGATCTACACCGACGTCGACGGCGTCTACACCGCCAACCCGAGCGTCGTCGCCCGCGCCTGCAAGATCGACCGCATCTCGTACGACGAGATGCTCGAGATGGCCGCCGCGGGCGCCCAGGTGCTCGCCCTGCGCTCGGTCGAGTACGCCCGCAAGTACGACATCCCGATCCACGTGCGTTCGAGCTTCAGCGACTCGGAGGGCACCTGGGTGAGAGAGGACGACGAGACCATGGAGCTCGAGCAGCCGATCATCAGAGCCGTCACCTACAGCACCGACGACGCCAAGGTCACGGTGCGCGGCGTGCCCGACAAGCCCGGCGTCGCGGCGCAGGTCTTCTCCGCGCTCGCCGAGGCTCACGTCAACGTCGACATGATCATCCAGAACGTGAGCGAGCAGGGCCGCAGCGACATCTCCTGTGTGATCGCCGCCGAGGACGGGCCCGCCGCCGACCGTGCCCTGCGCGAAGTCGTCGACCGGCTCGGCGCGGGCGGCTTCGACGCCGACGAGCGCGTCGCCAAGATCAGCATCGTCGGCGCCGGCATGCGCGCCAACCCGTGGGTCGCGGCGAAGATGTTCTCGACGCTCGCCGACCTGGGCATCAACATCGACATGATCTCGACCTCACCGATCAAGATCTCGTGTGTGATCGAGGAGGCTCGGGTCGAGGAGGCCGTACGCACCCTGCACACGGCGTTCGAGCTCGACGACGCGTGTGTCTACGCCGAGACTCCCGAGGGCGGCGCGGCGACGAAGAAGGCCGGGACGGCGAAGAAGGCCGGGGCCGCGAAGAAGGGTGCGGCGACGAAGCCGCGCGGCGCCGCGAAGAAGGCGGGCTCGTGATGGACGGCCGCGCCTACACGGTCGCCATCGCCGGCGCGACCGGCGTCGTCGGCGGCACCGTCCGCGCGATCCTCGAGGAGCGCGCCTTCCCGGTCGCCGAGCTGCGCCTGCTGGCCAGCGAGCGCTCGGTGGGGCGCCGCCTGCCGTTCGCGGGCGAGGAGGTCGAGGTGCGCCGCCTCGACGAGGCGGCCTTCGAGGGCGTCGACCTCGCCTTCTTCGCCGCCGGCGGCGCCGTCAGCCAGGAGTACGCGCCGAAGGCCGTCGCCGCCGGGGCGACCGTGATCGACAAGTCGAGCGGCTTCAGGATGGACCCCGACGTGCCGCTCGTCGTCCCCGAGGTCAACCCCGGGCACCTCGACGGCCACAAGGGCCTCATCGCGACGCCGAACTGCTCGACCATCCAGATGGTCGTCGCCCTCAAGCCCATCTACGACGCCGCCGGCATCCGCCGCGTCGTCGTCTCGACCTACCAGTCGGTGTCGGGCAGCGGGCAGGGCGGCATCGCGGCGCTCGACGCGCAGGCCCGGCAGTGGGCCGCCGGCGAGCCCGTCGAGCAGCAGTTCTATCCGTACCAGATCGCCTTCAACCTGCTGCCGCACATCGACAGCTTCCTGCCCTCCGGCGCCACCAAGGAGGAGCAGAAGATGGTCGACGAGACGACGAAGATCTTCGCCGACCCCGAGCTCAAGGTGACGGCCACCTGCGTGCGCGTGCCGGTCTTCGGCGCGCACAGCGAGGCCGTCAACGTCGAGACCCGGCGCAAGCTCACGGCCGCCGAGGCGCGCGAGCTCTTCGCCGCGGCCCCCGGCGTCGAGCTCGTCGACGACCCCGCCGAGCTGCGCTACCCGATGCCGCTGCACGCCGAGGGCGCCGACCCGGTGTACGTCGGTCGCCTGCGCGAAGACGTGACGGTCGAGTGCGGCCTCGACTTCTGGGTCGTCGCCGACAACCTGCGCAAGGGCGCCGCCCTCAACGCCGTGCAGATCGCCGAGACGCTCGTCGCGCGCGGCCTGCTGTGAGCGCGTGAGCCACAGGGTAGACTGTCGGTAGCATGGGCCTCGACATCCGCATCAACCTCCCCAAAGGCCAGTCGACCGAGGCCTACGACGTCGTCATCGTCGGCGCCGGCCCGGCGGGCATGACCGCCGCGCTGTACTGCGCCCGCGGGCGCCGCAGCACGCTGGTGCTCGAGCGCAACATGGCCGGCGGCCAGATCGCCCTCACCGAGCTGGTCGAGAACTACCCCGGCTTCCCCGAGGGCATCTCCGGCTTCGACCTCTCCGACCGCATGAAGCGCCAGGCCGCGCAGTTCGGCGCCGAGCTGCGCGAGATCACCACGGTCTCCTCGCTCACACCCGACCCCGACGGCTCGTTCACGGTCACGACCGACCAGGAGAAGATCCGCGCCCGCACCGTGATCCTCTCCCCCGGCGTCGAGGCCAAGCGCACGGGCATCCCCGGCGAGGCCGAGTTCGTCGGCCGCGGGGTCTCGTGGTGCGCCACCTGCGACGGGGCCCTCTACAAGGGCAGGCAGGTGGCCGTCGTCGGCGGCGGCGACTCGGCGGTCGAGGAGGGCATGTTCCTCACCAAGTTCGCCGACAAGGTCTACCTCGTGCACCGCCGCGACGAGCTGCGCGCGGCGGCCATCGCCCAGGAGCGCGCCTTCGCCAACCCCAAGATGGAGTTCGTCTGGGACTCGGTGCCGCGCCGCGTCGAGGGCGACCAGCTGGTCTCGGGGCTCGAGGTGCAGAACGTCAAGACCAAGGAGCTCCGCAGCCTGCCGGTCAACGGCGTCTTCTTCTACATCGGGCAGGTTCCGCTGACGAGCTTCCTGCAGGGTGTCGTCGCCCTCGACGAGTCCGGCTACATCCTGACCGACGAGTTCATGCGCACCTCGCAGTGCGGGGTGTACGCGGCCGGCGACGCGCACGCCAACCCGCTCAAGCAGATCGCCATGGCGGTCGGCGAGGGCGCCCTCGCCGCCGTGCAGGCGCAGCGCTACCTCGACGAGCTCGAGTGCCCGTCCGCAGGGCCGCCGGTGGCGCAGCAGGCCGCAGCCGCCGATGCGCCCGCGAGCGAGAAGACCACCGACGCGCCCGCTCCGGTCCAGCCGGACGCCGCGCCGTCGTCAAAGGACTGACAGGAGGACCGTTGGACGCCGTCTCGCAGGAGGATTTCGACACCGTCGTGACCAAGGCCGCGGGCAAGGTCCTCGTCGACTTCTGGGCCGAGTGGTGCGGCCCCTGCCGCATGGTCGGCCCCGTCCTCGAGGAGATGGAGGGCGACTACCCCGAGGTCACCTTCGTGAAGCTCGACGTCGACCAGGCCACCGAGATCGCGCAGCGCTTCGGCGTGATGAACATCCCGACGATCCTCGCCTTCGAAGGCGGCGAGGTGAAGCAGCGCATCGTCGGCGCGATGCCGCGCCAGCGCCTCGTCGACGAGCTCGGCGGGTTTCTCGGGTAGGGCGGCGCCCGGCGGGGCCGGTCAGGCTCGAGCGGCGGCGACTCGAGCCGCCGGGTCCAGTCGCGTCAACACGCCCGCCCGCCGGCCTCGCCGCGACGGCGCGAGCACTTCAGGCGCGCTCGAGGCGCACCGCCAGCAGGTCGGTGCTGAACGAGACCGTACGGTCGGAGAAGGCGACGTCGAGGCGCTCCAGCACGTCCACCGGCAGCGCCTGCACGCGTGATCTGATCAGCTCGCCCTTCTCCGCCGACACCGACGCCGCCTGCAGCCAGTAGTCGAGGTCGACGGTGCGCCGCAGGACGCGGCGCTCGGCGACCCGCAGGCCCGCGTCGAGCGCCAGCGCCTCGAGCTCTTCCGCACGGTAGTGGCGCCGGTGGGACGGCTCGCGCAGCCGCGCGAGGTCGTTGAAGGCGCCGTCGGTCACGTGGTCGACGACGACGTCCTCGACGACGATGCGGGCGCCCTCCCCGCCGACGCGGCGCAGCTCGTGCAGCGCCCGCGTGGGCTCCGGCAGGCGATGCAGCGCCCCCCTCGAGATCACGAGACTGAACTCGGCGTCGACGAACGGCAGCTGGTACAGGTCGACGACCATGAAGGTGACGTTCGCGTGGCCCAGCTCGGCGACCAG
>JAZBOM010000187.1:0-2903 GCA_036351205.1 Thermoleophilia bacterium
CGCGACATCTGGCCGCAGTGGTCGTCCCCTCAGATGCTCCCGGCAGGCGACACGCCTCCGGATGACGGCCGCGCTACCCCGGCCGGCGACGCGCCTCGACGCGACCGCGCTACCCCGACGGTGGCGCGCCTCGACGCGGCCGCGCTGCCCCGGGCCGGCGCGCCTCGACGCGGCCGCCGTCGCGCCTTCAGTGGTGGTACGGGTGGCCGCGCCGGATCGAGAGGCCCCTGAAGAGCTGCTCGGCGAGGACGACGCGGACCAGCTGGTGCGGCATCGTCAGCGGCGACAGCGAGAGCTGCTGACCGGCGCGGGCGACGACCTCGTCGGCGAGACCGAGCGAGCCGCCGACGACGAAGGTGAGACGGCCGCGCTCGAGCCAGCGCTCGAGCGCGGCCGCGAAGCCGCGTGAGTCGTAGGCGGCGCCGTCGACGGTGAGCGCCACGGTCGTCGCCGACGAGGGCCAGGCGGCCAGCAGGCGGCGGCCCTCCTCGCGCAGGACCTCGGCGGGCCCCCGGCCCTTGAGCGCGACCTCGCGCACCTCTCGGGTCTCGAGCGTCAGCCACGGCCGCAGCAGCCGCACGTAGTGGTCGTAGGCGGGGCGCAGGTCGCGGTCGAGCCCGCCGACGGCGAGGATCTCGGCACGCGGGGGCATGTGCGGACGGCGGCGCGGCGACGCCGTCAGAGGCGGGGCGGCGAGGAGAAGAAGCCGACCCGGCCCTTGCCGCCGGCGCGCGCCGCGTACATCGTGGTCGCCGCCTTGGCGACGAGCGCCTCCACGCTCTGTCCGTCGCCCGGGTAGGCGGCGACGCCCGCCGAAGCGGAGAGCGCGTACTGCCGGTCCCCGACCTCGACCGCGAGGTGCTGCATCGAGCCGAGCACGCGCTCGAGCACGATGTCGGCCTGCCGCTCGGCCGTCTCGGGCAACACGAGCAGGAATTCGTCGGCGCCGTACCGGCAGAGCAGGTCGCAGCCGCGGATCTGCGCCGTCAGCGCGGCCGCCCAGTGGCGGAGCACCTCGTCGCCGCCCTCCTGCCCGACCTCTTCGTTGACGCGCTGGAAGTCGTCGAGGTCGATCATCACGAAGGCGACCGTGCGGCCGTGCCGCGCGGCGCGCACGAGCTCGTACGCCGCGCGCTCGCGCAGGTGCCTGAAATTCATCAGCCCGGTCAGGGCGTCGTGCGTCTCGAGCTCGCGCCGCTGGTTCAGCAGGCGCAGGTTGTCGAGCGCGACGTCGGCCTGGTCGGCGAGACCCTTGAGGAGCCGCTTCTGCGCCTCCGGGTCGAACCCGTTCTCGCGGTACAGGTAGCCCGCCTGGTCGCCGGTGTAGCCCTCGAATTGGCAGACGGTGTCGCCCAGGGCCCAGCAGAGGGTCTCCTTGGTGAGCACGTCGGTGCCGGTGATGCGCTCGAGGACGCCGTCGATCAGGCCGCGCTCGAAGTCGCAGACGGCCGTGCCCGTGCGCGGCAGGCGCTCGCTGCTGGCACAGTGCGAGAGCTTCACCAGCACGCGCTCCTCGTCGAGCTCGACCTCGAGCTCACCGAGACGCATCTCCGCGAACCAGTCCTTCAGGCCCTGGATCGAGCGGATGTCGAGGTCACCGCTGAAGCGCTTCGCGGCCAGGTAGATGGCCGGGCCGGCGCTGGCCCCGAGCAGTTCGGGCAGCACGCCGAACTGCAGCAGGCGCAGCAAGGCCGTCGGGGTGGTGGCGGTCGCGGGTGTGGCGTCGAGGATCTGCGCGGTGGTCGGCCACGAGCGCGGCTCCTCGGAGGCGGTCAGGCTCAGCAGCGAGCGCAGCGTCCGCGCGAAGACGGACGCCAGCGAGATCTCCTCCTGGGAACGCAGCGCCATGCCCGCAGTCACCCCCCTTCGGTACGACGCCTCGGGGGACGACGCGCACCTCTCTCCTGTCGGTCGCACGCCCCCGAGCCCGCCGGGGACGGTGGCTATACTATAGAGGAAGGGCCCCGGCGCCGGAATGTGCTTGGGGCCACTCGTAACTCGAAGCGTTGCCAGCCCTGTGGACGGGAGAGCACCTCCGGCCGTGACTACCGACCCTCGAGACCCCGGCCTCGCGGCGCGCAAGCGCGCCGTCCGCGAGCGCGCCCTCGCGGCGCGCGACGCCCTGCCGGCCGCGGCGCGCGCAGAGAAGAGCGCGCGCATCACGGCGGCGCTGGTCGCGCTCGACGAGTGTGCGCATGCGCGCTGCGTGATGGCCTACGTCCCGGTCCGCAGCGAGTTCGACACGCGACCTCTGCTCGAGCGCCTGCTCGCCGCCGGCGTCGTGCTCGCGCTGCCACGCATCACGGGGCCCCGCGTCATGGTCGCGGCCCGGGTCACCGACCTGGCCCGCGACCTGGTCCCAGGGGCCTTCGGCATCCCGGCGCCGCGTGACGGACTGCAGGCGCTGTCCCCCGACGCACTCGACTGCGTGCTCGTCCCGGGCTCGGCCTTCGACCTCGAGGGGCGCCGCTGCGGGTACGGCGGCGGCTACTACGACAACCTGGTCGCCCTGATGCGACCCGACTGCCATCGCGTGGCCGCGGCGTTCGACGTCCAGGTCGTGGGCGAGGTCCCGGCCGAGCCCCACGACCTGCCCGTCCACCTTCTCGTCACCGAGACACGCGCCGTCGACTTCAGGCCCTGACCACCGCGCCGCCGGTCACCCTCGGAGGGTGATCCGTGTGGCTGCGGCTCACACGACCGGTACCAGGTACCGCGCCATCTCGTCGGCGAGGTGACGGGCCGCGCCCCGCAGCTCGGGGTCGGCCGCGGCCGCCCCGCGCTCGTCGGCCAGGCCGCTCACGCTGCAGGTCGGCACATCGCGGTCGCTCGAGAGCGCGACGTAACGCCGCAGCGCGGCGAGGGTGTCGTCGAGGCCCGTCTCGGCGGCGACGGCGATCAGC
>JAZBOM010000188.1:0-3214 GCA_036351205.1 Thermoleophilia bacterium
GCGCCTCGCCGCGGGCCATGCGTTTGCGCTGCCGCCGCTCGGCCTCGGCCTCGGCGGCGAGCTCGGCGTTGCGCTGCGCGAGCTGCAAGAGGCGCCGCTTCGGCCCGCGCTTCGCCGCCCGCACGACGACCTTCGCCCCGCGCCGGGTCCCCAGCGCGGCGGCGGCGTGCTCGGGCTCCTCGAGCGGCGCGACGATCTCGGGCGGGATCGTCGCCGGCTCCCAGTAGAACTCGAGCAGGAACTCCTCGAGCACGTCGCCCGGCTCGCGCCCCTCGGCGTTGTCGACGAAGAACGTCTGCCGGTCGACCACCGCCCCGTCGCGCACGCGGAAGACCTGCAGGTTGCTGCCCGGCTCGCCCTGGTGCAGGCCGATCACGTCGAAGGCCTCGACCGCCTCGACCCGCGCCGACTGGCGCTCCTGCACGTGGCGCACGGCCTCGAGGCGGTCGCGCAGCAGCGCCGCCTTCTCGAACTGCTGCGCCCCGGCCGCCTCCTCCATCGCGCGCGCGATGTCGCGCTCGACGGCGCCCAGCCGCCCGCGCAGGAAGTCGACGACCTGGGCGATGACCTCCAGGTACTCCTCGCGCTCGACGCGCCCGTCGCACGCCCCCAGCGAGCGCTTGATGAAGAACTGCAGGCACGGCGAGCCGCTGACCCGCCCCGGCTGCTTCCCCCTGCACTTGCGGTACGGGAAGATGCGGCCCAGCACGTCGAGGGTCTCGCGCACTTTGCGCGCGCTGGAGTAGGGCCCGAAGTAGAGGTTGCCCGGCACGTGGCGGCCGCGGAAGAAGCGCACGCGCGGCCACTCGTCCACCATCGTGATCTCGATCCACGGGTAGCTCTTGTCGTCGCGCAGGCGCAGGTTGAAGGGCGGCCGGTGCTCCTTGATGAAGTTGTCCTCGAGGAGAAGGGCCTCGGTCTCGGAGGCGGTCACCACCCACTCGAGATCGCGGGCGCGGGCCACCATCTCGGCCGTGCGCCCGTGCGGCGCCGCGGCGCCGCCCTGCTTGAAGTACGAGGCGACGCGCTTGCGCAGGTCCTTGGCCTTGCCCACGTAGAGCACCGTCCCCTCGCCGTCGAGGAAGCGGTAGACGCCGGGCTCGTGAGGCACGCGCGGCAGCAGACCGTGCAGAGGCGAGCGGTCGGCGATCGGCTCGGGCCCCGCCGAGTCGGGCGCCGGGGACGCGGAGGGCTGGTCATCCATCGGCACGATTGTACCCGCGCCTCGAGCCGCGCGGAGTCCGCCCGAGGGCCGGGAGCCGTCGGTCCGCCGGCCTCAAGACACGCCGGGCCCCTCGTCCTGCCCGTCCGGCAGCTCCTTGCGCATCATGACCCGGCGATACCCGTGTACCGTCGCGCGCTCGGTCTCGACGTAGCCCAGCCGCGTGTACAGCCTGATGTCCTCGGTCATCATCTCGTTCGTGTACAGCCAGATGAAGGTCGCGCCGCCGCGCCGCGCCTCCGCTTCGGCGAGCGCCAGCAGCCGGCGACCCCACCCTTTCCCCTGGTAGTCCGGGTGCACCGCGACGTTGTCGAGCAGCAGACCCTCACCCTCGGGGATGAGGACGAGGGCGCCGACGACGCTCTCACGGTCGACCAGGACGCGCACGTCGTGCTCGCGGACGACCTCGTCGTAGTCCTCGTCCATCGGCGCGGGACGCCTGCCCATGCGCTCGACGTAGCGACCGT
Source organism: Thermoleophilia bacterium (assembly GCA_036351205.1). Taxonomy (GTDB): domain Bacteria; phylum Actinomycetota; class Thermoleophilia; order UBA2241; family UBA2241; genus UBA2241. The sequence goes on from JAZBOM010000188.1 coordinate 1,690, forward strand.
AGGCGGCCTCGACCACGGCGGCGACCGCCGGCGCGTCCTCGAGCCGCGCCCGCCGGATCACCAGATCGTCGCCGGCCGCGCCGGGTCCCGGCGACGCACACCGGTGGTCGTCCATCGTCACGACCGTGCCCCCGGCCCTCGCGACCCGACGGGGCGCGTCAGCGACCTGCCGCCGGCGGGCTCAGGCCGCCACCGACCGATGCGAAGCTCCATCGGCACGGACGATGACGAGCTGGTGTCGTGCCCGGGACGCCGCGACCGACGGAAGCCCAGGTCCGTGTAGAGGCCGATCGCGGCCGTGTTGTCGCGGTACACGTTGAGGGTGACGAGCGCGGCGCCGCTCTCGCCGGCGCGGGCGAGCAGCGCCTCGACGAGCGCTCGCCCCACCCCGCGGCCACGCGCGTCGGGCCGCACGATGACGCGCGCCAGATGCATACGGCCTCCTTCCTTCGGCAGCACCTGCCCGAACGCGACCACACCGGCGTCGTCCTCCAGCGCCACGTCGCGCCCGGCGCCGAACTCGGCCTCGCGCATCAGGGCGGCCTGCTCCACGGGGAAGGTGATGTCCGGCCCGGCCCAGCGCTGGCACTCGGCCGCGGTCGTGACCCAGGCGGCGGCAGTGACGAGGTCGACGGGCGTGGCCTCGCGGGCGTGCGGTCGACGTTCGGGCCGCTCCGTCAAGGCTCGCCGGCAGCCGGACCGCTGCCGGGCTCCGCCGGGTGCGGCGTCGCCGCGAAGAGGCCCGCCGCCCAGCCCCGGATCGCCTCCCAGTCGCGGATGTCGCTCGCCGGTTCTGACCCGGCGAGCTTGTCGACGGGGAAGCGCAGCAGGGCGGGGTCGAACCTGCCGCCGAAGAGCTCGACGGCGGCCGGCTCGAGCCAGGCAGCCTTGGCCAGCTCCTTGTCGAACTGGGCGCGCGAGTCCTCCCACTCCTTCTCGTCGTGAGGGTCGTGGACCGGTCCGAGCGCGAACACGGCGACGGGGATGCCGGCCAGCGACCTCCGGTGTCTCGAGAGGAAGCGGTGCGCGTCCTTGTGCCAGCGGTGCATGGCGAGCGGCGCGCCCAGGACGACGGCGTCGTACTCGTCGAGCGTCCGCACGTCGCGAGCGGGCCGGAGGTCGGCGTCGAGCCCGCGGTCGCGCAGCGTCGCCGCGACGGCCTCGGCGACCTCGCGGGTCGACCCGTACGAGGTCGCGAACGCCACCAGGATCTTCTTCGACATGGCTGCCTCCGCAGGGCGCGTGGTCTGGAAGTCTCCTAGCGTGAAGACGAGGAGTCCTCGAGGGCGGCGCCGGCGGCCGCGCCGCAGGCGAGACCGGCGCCGACGCCGACGGCGCGCCACAGCGCGAGGTCCCCGGAGACGATGCCCGCGGCGATGCCCGCGAGCGCGCCCAGCACGAACCCGACGGCTACGCCCAACGCCGGCCCCCGCGCCCTCGTGCCCGTGGAGCCGTTCGCCATCGTGAACTCCCCTCCCCGTTCTCGACGGGACCTCGTGAGTCTATCGCGCCCCGGCCCCTCAGC
>JAZBOM010000189.1:0-2310 GCA_036351205.1 Thermoleophilia bacterium
CGGCGGCCGCTCATACCCCGAGCCGCTCGCGCAGCAGGTGCAGGGCGCGCACGACGCTCCAGTCGCGTACGTTGTCGCGGTCGCCGGGGAAGCGGTTGCCGACGACGTGGACCCCGCCGGGCCCGGCGCACCCTACGTAGACGAGCCCGACCGGCTTCTCGGGGCTGCCCCCCGAGGGCCCCGCCACCCCGGTGACCCCGAGACCCCAGGTCGCGCCGGTGACGTGGCGCGCGCCCTCGGCCATGGCCGCCGCGACCTCCTCGGAGACGGCGCCGTGGCGCTCGAGGAGCTCGCCCGGTACGCCGAGCAGCCCCTCCTTGACCTCGTTCGCGTAGGCGACGACCCCGCCGCGCACGTAGTCGGAACTGCCGGGGCGGGCCGTGAGCCGCGCCCCGAGCAGGCCGCCGGTGCAGGACTCGGCGACGGCGACCGTCTCGGCACGACTCCGCAACGCCTCGCCGATGAGGTCGTCGACCGTGCGGCCGTCGCTGCTGAACACGGGGAGCTCGGCCTCGAGGGCCGCGACCACCGCCGCGGCTTGAGCGCGTGCGGCCTCGTCGGCGTCGTGACGCAGGATCACCGTCACCTCGCCGGCGCCGATGTTGATGCCGACCCAGAGCAGGTCGCGCGCGCAGGCCTCGAGCACCGGCGAGATCTGCAGCTCGCCGGCGCCGAAGAGGCGGACCAGCCGGGTCACGACCGACGGGAAGAACCCCTCGCGCTCGAGCCCGGCCTCGACCGCGGCCCACATGCGGCGGAGCTCCCAGGGCACCCCCGGGAAGGCGAAGATGCGCGTGGCCCCGGCGACGGCGGCGATGCCGGGGGCGACGCCGGCCGGCGGCAGCGGACGCGCGCCGGCCGGCAGGCGCGCCTGCCGGCGCGCCCGCTCGAGCACGTCGGCGACGTCGAGCCCCCGGCGCTCGGCGACGTCGCGTGCCCGCTCGGCCACCATCTCGAGCGCCCCCTCGTGCTCGCGCAGGGGCACGCCGAGCACCTCGGCGAGGCACTCGGCGGTCAGGTCGTCGTGCGTCGTGCCGAGCCCGCCGCCGACGAGCAGCAGGTCGGGCTCGCCGTCGAGCGCGCAGCGCAGCGTCGCCGCCAGCCGGGCGCGGTCGTCGCCGACGATCGCGAGGCCGGCGACGCGCACGCCGCGGCCGCTGAGCACGCCGGCGAGCAGACGGCCGTTGCTGTCGCGCGTGCGGCCGTCGAGCAGCTCGTCGCCGCTGAGCACGATGGCCGCCGACGGACGGGCCCGTGCGCTCGTCGGCTCCTCCCGTGCACTCGGCGCCTCCTCCCGTGCGCTCATCGCCGCCTCACCCCGAGGTGCCCGGTATGCGGATGACGCCGCGCGCGTTGATGAAGTAGCGCACGCCGGAGACCAGCGTGAGGGTCACGACGACGGCGATGAGGGTCCCGGTGATGAGCTCGTGCAGCCAGATCGGCGCGCCCCACCAGTCGCGGATCTCGGCCGTCGGGAAGAAGCAGTAGACGATGTAGACGATCTGGCTGAGCGTCTTGGCCTTGCCGAGCCCCGCGGCGGGGATCGAGACGCCCTGCGCGAGGCCCACGATGCGCAGGACGCTCACCGCGATCTCGCGCCCGAGGATCACCATCGCGACCCAGGCCGGGACGCGGTCCATGCCGACCAGGGCGATGAGCGCCGCCGCCACGAGGAGCTTGTCGGCCAGCGGGTCGAGGAACTCGCCGAGGGTGCTCACGCTGTTGCGCGAGCGGGCGACGTAGCCGTCGAGCTTGTCGGTCGCCGCGGCGATGATGAAGACCCCGGCGGCCATGATGTCGCCGTAGGGGATCTCGGAGAAGACGAGGGCGACGAAGATCGGGATGAGGAGCATGCGCGCGATCGTGATGAGGTTGGCGGCGTTCATCGTGCTTCGACCTCGGCCGTCACGTCGTAGCCCTGCGCGGCGACGACCCGCGCCCTGCAGAGCCGGCCGCGGCGTAGCCGTGGCCCCTCGAGCAGGGCGATCCCGTCGACGTCCGGCGCCTGCGCGGCGATTCTACCAACGGCGGCGGACGGCTGGCCACGACGGGAGTGTTCGACCAGGGCTTCGACGGTGCGCCCCACGAGACCCTCCCAGTACGGCATCGCGGCGCCGTCGATGGCGGCCCCGACGCGCGCCGCGCGCTCGAGCCGCAGCTCCTCGGGGACCTGCCCGTCGAGCGCAGCCGCCCGCGTCCCCTCCTGCGGGTCGAAGGCGAAGACCCCGGCGACGGCGAGGTGCGCCTCCTCGACGAAGGCCACGAGCTCGTCGACGTCGGCCTCGGTCTCACCGGGGAAGCCGACGAGGA
>JAZBOM010000190.1:0-12090 GCA_036351205.1 Thermoleophilia bacterium
CGACGCGCCCGGCGCCGACGCGGTGTCGGAGGCCGAGCATGCCCTGGCTCTGCTCCTCGCCTGCGCCCGCGGCCTGACGGCTGCGGACGGCGCTCTCCGCGCGGGCCGCTGGGAACCCACTGCGTGGGCCGACGGCGCCGTCGAGGTGCGCGGGAGGACGCTGGGGCTCATCGGGCTCGACGAGAGCTCCGCGAGCCTCGCCGAGGCCGCCCGCGCCCTCGGCATGAAGGTGCTGGCGGCGGCGCCCGGCGAGGCGCCGGTGCTCATCGCAGACCCGTTGATGGAATCCGTGGACGCCGGGCGCCTGCTCGCCACGTCGGACTTCATCGTCGTCCGGGCGGCGGCCCGCCGCCCCGGCGAGGCGGCGCTCCTCGGTCGCTCCGAGCTCGCGCAGATCAAGCCTGGAGCCCGCATCGTCGACCTCTCGGGAGGCGGGGGAGTCGACCCTGAGGCGCTCGGCGAGGCGCTCGGCGCCGGCCGGGTGGCGGCCGCCGCCGTCGGCGTCGCGGCCGCGGCCGACGTGCAGCGTCTGTGCGTCCCCTGCACGGCGCCGAACCTGCTCTTCGCGCCGCTGCTGGCCGCCTCGACCGCCGACGCCCGGCTGCGCGCCGGCATGACGATCGTCGAGCGTGTCGTCGCCGTGCTGCGCGGCGAGCTGCCCGCCGGCGCCGTGAACGTGCCCGAGGCGGGGGCCGACGACGCCGCGGAGTCCATGCCCTACATGGGGTTGTGCGTCCAGCTCGGCCGCCTGCTCGTGCAGCTCGCCGAGACGCCGGTCGACACCGTCGAGATCACCTACGGCGGCAGTGTGGCGTACTTCGACACGGGCCTGCTGACGCTCGGCGTGCTCGCCGGCGCGCTCGCCGAGCGGACCGGCGCCCCGGTCAACTACGTGAACGCGAAGGCCGTCGCTGAGGACCTCGGCGTGCGCTCCGTCGAGAAGCTCCAGGCCGCCATGCCCGACTTCCCGCGGCTGATCACCGTCTCGGCCGGCGGGGAGGGCGCCGAGGTCTCGCTCTCCGGCACCTCCCTCGGCCCGCGGCACAAGTCGCGGCTCGTCACTCTCTTCGGCGAGGACGTCGACATCGAGCCCTCGCCTCACATGGCCTTCCTGCGCTACGTCGACGCGCCCGGCATCGGCGGCAAGCTCGGCACGCTGCTCGGCGAGTGGGGCGTCAACATCGCCCACATGTCGGTCGGCCGCGGCAAGCGCGGCAACGAGTCGGTGATGGCGCTGACCCTCGACGATGTGCTCACCCAGGAGCAGGCCGACGAGCTGGCCGCGCAGTGCGGGCTGCTGTACGCGAGGGCGGTCGAGCTGTAGGACGTACGGGCCGGCGGCCGGCCGGGCCGCGCCGGGAGGCGCCTGCCGCGACGATGGGCGACGGGGCGGGGGCCCGCCTGCCTCAGGCGGCGCGGCCGATGACCGCCGACCTAGGCGGCGCGGCGCACGGCCGCCGCCTGCTCCTGGGAGATGGCGATGGTGTTGCCCTCGCTGTCCTTGAACCAGGCGGTCTTGAAGCCTTCGAAGCTGGCGATCCCCTGCTCGGTCTTGAGACCGGGGAGGTCGTACTCCTCGAACTCCACGCCGCGCTCGCGCAGCTCGGCGACCGTGCTCTCGACATCGGGGACGATGAACGAGGCGGCGGTCGTCTGGCCGCGCGTGAACGATGATGTGTAGAGCATGAGCCAGCCGGTCTCGCCCACGTGCACCATGGCGGTGGTGGGATCCTGCTCGAAGCGCTCGACCTCGAGGCCGAGCTTGTCGCGGTAGAAGGTGGCCGCACGGTCGATGTCGTCGACGGCGAGCACCGGTACGATGGCGGTGTCCTTGAGGGCCATGACCTCACCCCTTTCGTTCGCATGCGTGAGCCATTCCCCGCGACGTGTGGCCGCACGCCGTCGGCGTCGCGCCGGGCTCGCGGACCAGTCGCGCGGCGCCGCGGCTCTCTGCGCGGCCTGAGCGGCCGATGCCGTCGAGGAGCTGGCGCTGAGCACCAGTGTCGCCCACCAAGGCTCGGCACAGTCGCGTCGGCAGGCCGGACGCGGACGGACTGGACAGACCCGGGCGTCCTCCTCTACCCTTGCAGCCATGCGGAGCCTTCTGCATCGCCCGTCGTGACGGCTGGTGCGGGCGGGCCGGCTTGGCCGGCCCGCCCGCACCAGCCGGCTCCGCACTCCCCTCGCACCGCCCTCGCCGCGCACGCCCCCGCTGCGCCGCCGCACGCGCCGGTCGCCCACATCTCGCCCGCTCCGCGCTTGCGCGAAGCCCGGCTGCGGCCGCGTCTGACGATCGCCCGATCGCGTCGCGAACTGAATGGTCATTCAGGAGTCACACGAATGGCTGTTCAATATTTGTGCAGTGCGTCACATGTACCTAGAATGGCCCACCTGCACGTCGATGCATCCGGCACGCGGCCCCGCGCGGGCGCGGCCTCAAGGACCGAAGAAAGGACACCGCCATGCTGAAGCGCTTCCTCCTCACCCCGGGGCCGACGCCGGTGCCGCCCGAGGTGCTCGCCGCGCTGAGCGAACCCGTCATCCACCACCGCGCCCCGCGGTTCACCGAGATCCTCACCGAGGTCGTGGCGGGTCTGAAGTACGTGTACCAGACGGCGAACGACGTGCTGGTCTTCGCCGCCTCGGGGACGGGCGCCATGGAGTCCGCGGTCGTCAACCTCGTGAACCCCGGCGACACGGTCGTCGTGGCCTCGATCGGCAACTTCGGCGAGCGCTGGCTCAAGCTCACCCGTCAGTGGGGGGCCGAGGTCGTCGCCCTCGAGTACGAGTGGGGCACGAAGGCCGACCCGGCCGACATCGAGCGGGCGCTCGCCGAGCACCCCGAGACCAAGGCCGTCTACGTCCAGTTCTCCGAGACCTCGACCGGGGTCGTCAACGACATCCGCGCCATCGGCGAGATCGTCGCGAAGACGCCGGCGATCCTCGTCGTCGACGCCATCTCGGGCCTCGGCGCCACCGACCTGAAGACCGACGAGTGGGGCGTCGACGTCTGCGTCGCCGGCTCGCAGAAGGCGCTCATGGTGCCGCCCGGCCTCGCCTACGTCGCCGTGTCCGAGAAGGCGTGGGCGGTCGTCGAGGCCGCGACCCAGCCTCGCTTCTACTTCGACTGGATCGCGGCCCGCAAGAAGATGACCGGCGACTCCGCACAGACGCCCTACACCCCGGCGGTCTCGCTGATGGTCGCCCAGAACGCCGCCATCGGGCTGATCCGCGACGAGGGCCTCGAGTGCGTCTTCGAGCGCCACCGCTGGCTGGGCAAGGCCTGCAAGGAGGGCGTCAAGGCGCTCGGCATCGAGCTCTTCGGCCCCGACGACCCCGAGGCCAACTCGGTCACGGCGTGCAAGGTGCCGGCCGGGGTCGACGGCGGCAAGATCACCAAGCTGGCGCGCGACAAGTACGGCGTCTGGCTGGCCGGCGGTCAGGGCAAGCTCAAGGGCCAGATCTTCCGCTTCGGGCACTGCGGCTACTTCGGGGCCAGCGACATCCTCGTCGGCCTCGGCGTCGTCGAGATGGTGCTCGCCGAGCTCGGCTACGACGTCGCCTTCGGGGCCGGCGTCGGCGCGGCGGAGCGGGTGCTCATGACGAGCCCCGTCCAGCTCTGAGAGGAGGGGGCATGACCGAGAAGAAGAGGGTCCTGGTCAAGGAGAAGCTCGCCCCCGAGGGCATCGCCTTCCTCGAGGAGCAGGGCTTCGCGGTCGACGTCGGCACCGAGTGGGACGCCGACGAGTTGCTCGCCCGCATCAAGGACTACCACGGCCTGATCATCCGCTCGGCGACCAAGGTCACCGCCGAGGTCCTCCAGGCCGGCGAGAAGCTCGAGGTCGTGGGCCGCGCCGGCGTCGGCGTCGACAACGTCGACGTCAAGGAGGCGACCAAGCGCGGCGTCATCGTCGTCAACGCGCCGCAGAGCAACGTGCTCAGCGCGGCCGAGCACACGGTCGCCCTGATCATGGCCTGCGCGCGCAACATCCCGCAGGCCCACTGCGACCTCAAGGCCGGCCGCTGGGAGAAGGGCCGCTGGGGCAAGGGCGGCGTCGAGCTGCAGGACAAGGTGCTCGGCATCATCGGCCTCGGCCGCATCGGGTTCCTCGTCGCCGAGCGCGCCCGCGGGCTGAAGATGAAGGTCATCGCCTACGACCCGTTCGTTCCGGACGAGCGCTTCCACGAGCTCGGGCTCGACCGCGCCGACACGCCCGAGCGCATCTACGGCGAGGCCGACTTCATCACCGTGCACCTGCCCAAGAGCGCGGAGACCATGGGGTTCGTCGACGACGACGCCTTCGCCCGGATGAAGGACGGCGTGCGCGTGATCAACGTCGCCCGTGGCGGCATCATCGACGAGGAGGCCTGGACGCGAGCGATCGCGAGCGGCAAGGTCGCGGCCTCGGCCGTCGACGTCTACCCGTCCGAGCCGACCACGTCCTGCCCGCTCTTCTGCCACGACTCGGTCGTCTGCACGCCGCACCTCGGCGCCTCGACGAAGGAGGCCCAACTGCGCGCCGGCATGATCATCGCCGAGCAGGTCGCCCTGGCCCTCAAGGGCCAGTTCGCACCCAACGCGGTCAACGTCCCGATGGTGCCCGGCGAGGAGGCCGACGAGCTCATGCCCTACCTCGGGCTCTGCGAGATGCTCGGCAAGCTCGTCGTGCAGGTCGCCGACCGCCCGCTCGAGGCCGTGGAGATCACCTACGAGGGCGTCATCGGCCGCTACGAGACGCGGATCCTGACCCTCGGCGTGCTCCAGGGCATGCTCGCCGGCAAGGTCGAGGACGTGAACTTCGTCAACGTCGCCGGCATCGCCGAGGAGCGTGGCCTCAGCGCCCACGAGATCAAGGAGCCGGCGGCGAAGGACTACCTCAACGTCATCAGGGTGAAGGCCCGCGACGGGGGAGAAGAGCTGGAGGTCGCGGGCACGACCATCGGGCCGGGGCACCGGCCGCGCTTCGTCGGCGTCTACGGTCACAGCATCGACATCGAGCCCGTCGAGCACATGGTCTTCCTGCGTGCGACCGCGCAGGTGCCGGGCACGTTCGGCAAGATCGGCACCAAGATGGGCGAGTTCGGCATCAACATCTCGCAGGTGACGGTCGCACCGTCGCTGCCCGGCGAGCCCGAGGTCATGGGACTCGCGGTCAGCGACCCGCTCAGCGACGCCCAGCTTGCTGAGGTCATCGCCGCGGCGGGGTTGCTGGACGCGAAGCGCGTGGCGCTGTGACGAGAGAGCGCGCGCGGCAGGCAGCGGCGCGCGTGAGAGGCTGACGCAGGAGCACGCGCGGCACGCAGCAGCGCGCGTGAGCGGCTGACGTCGGGGCGCTCGTCCCGCCCGACGGCGGCGTGAGCACAGAGCAGACGAACGGGGGCGGGGAGCGCAGGAGTGCGCTCCCCGCCCCCGTCGCCTCACCGCGCCGCGCCTGGCGCGACGCGGTGAGGCCCGACACCTACTCGTCGTCGCGGTGCAGCAGGCGGCTCACGTCGGGCCCCTTGGGCACGGAGAGGCCGAGGCCGCGGCGCAGGAACCCCGACACCGGGTCGGGCTTGCGGCCCTCGTCCTCGAGCACCTCGTAGCGCTCGATCGCCGAGCGCATGGCGCGGGCGGCGACGAAGCGGAACGGCTCGGGCGGCAGGTAGCTCGGCGGGTCGGAGACCAGCGGCGAGCGCGCGTGGTCGTCGTCGCGTTCGAGGGCCACCGAGGCGAGCGTGCGCCCGATGAGGTTGCTCGGCGCGACGCCGTTGCCGCCGTAACCGATGCCGTAGTGGATGTTGCGCCCCTTGCCGAGAGTCCCGACCCAGGGGAAGCCGTGCTGCGTGCGCTCGACCGGCCCGCCCCAGCGCCACTCGATGGCGAGGTCGCGGGAGGCGGGGAAGAGCTGGCGCAGGTCGGCGACGATGCTCTCGACGTTGGCCTTGTCGTGGAAGTGGGCCGGGATGACGCGGCCGGCGAAGCCGAGCTGCCCGCCGCCGCGGCCGAAGACGAGCCGGTCGTCGGCCGTGCGCTGCCCGTAGTGCACGGCCGTGCGCCCGTCGGAGAACGGCCGGCCGCGCTGCCAGCCCATCCCGTCGAGGACCGCGGCGGAGGGCGCCGTCGCCACCACGTGCGACGGGATGACGAAGACGGTCCGCCGCAGCTCGTCGACCTGGGCCATCCAGGCGCCGCCGCAGAGGACGACCTTCGCGGCCGTCACGCCGCCGGCGGGGGTCTCGACGACGGCCGGCGTAGAGCGGCGCAGGCGCGTCATGGGGCTCGCCTCGAAGACGCGCACGCCGGCCTCGACGGCGAGCCGGCGCAGGCCCCGCGCGAGCAGCGCCGGCTGCACGCCGCCGGCGGTCTTGAGCACGACGCCGCCGAGCGCCCGCGGCGAGCCGCACGCCGCCCGCGCGGCCTCGGCGTCGAGGAGCTCGACGTAGCCGGCCGCGCCGTACCGCTCGCGCTCGGCGTTCTCCTCCTCGAAGCGCGCCATCTGAGCCTCGGAGAGCGCCACGGTCACGCCCCCGTGCAGCGTGAAGTCGCAGTCGATCGCACCGTCGGCGACCGTGCGTGCGATCTCGTTCACGCTCTCCACCGACTGCTCGAGGAGCCAGCGCGCACGCTCGGCGCCGAACAGCCCGACGAGCGACGGCAGCGCGTCCTGCCAGCCGTTGACCCAGCCGCCGTTGCGCCCCGAGGCGCCCAGGCCGCAGACGAACTGGTCGAGGAGGACGACGTCGGTCTCGGGGGCGAGGCGCTTGACGTACAGCGCCGTCCAGAGGCCGGTGAAGCCGCCGCCGACGATGCACAGGTCGGCGTGGATCGCCTCGGTCAGGGGCGTGACCTCGGGCGGCGGCGTCCAGCGTTCGTCGCCGCCGCACCAGTACACGCCCGCTTGCGGCAGGCTCGAGACCGCACCTGCACCGACCGTCATCACACACCTCCGCCGCCGCCGACCGTCCGCGCGCAAGGCTATCAGCGGGTGCGGCGGCTTCAAAGGGGCGCCCGGTCGAGCGGTGGGGCGGCGCGCGACCGCACCGCGCGTCGGAGCCGTGGAGCGGGTAGGGCTGGGCGGCGGGGCCGCGTCGCCCGGTCGCGCCGTGGTGCGGAGCGCGGTCGCGTCGCGGGGCGGGGCACAGCCGCGCCGCTCAGCCGCCCGCGAGCGGCAGGACACGACGCCGCGTCGCCTTGACAGCTTTGCAGCAGCCGTTAAGCTGCACCCACCCGGGTGGTTTGCTCCCCGCGCGCCGGCATCCCCGGTGCGTCTCGGGAGCCCGTGCGTGGCGGTGCGCGGCGGAGAGCGGGCGGCTCGCCCGCGACGACGGCAGGTAGTGGCGGCACGCCACCCGGGCAGCGACGCTCTGAAGGCACGATGGGAGGGACCATGGCACAGGGGTTCGACGATCCCGGGACGCAGCAGCTCCAGCAGGACTTCCTCGGCCACCTCTGGCCGCCGTTCACCCAGATGCAGGGCCTCAAGCCCGTCATCATGGAGCGCGCCGAGGGCGCCGTCGTCTACGACACCGAGGGCAACGAGTACATCGACGCCTTCGCCAGCCTGTGGACGGTCAACGTCGGCCACGGCCGCACCGAGATCTACGACGCCGTCAAGGCGCAGATGGAGAAGCTCGCCATCTACCACATCTTCCAGATCGCCAACGAGCCCTCGATCAAGCTCGCCGCCAAGGTCGCCGCCCTGATGCCCGGCGACCTGAATCACGTCTTCCTCACCCTCGGCGGCGGCGAGTCGGTCGAGACCGCGGTCAAGATGGCCCGCCAGTACCACCGCAACCGCGGCAACGGCACCAAGTACATGGTCCTCTTCCGCGACCGCTCCTACCACGGCACGACGATGACCTCGACGAGCGCCCAGGGCCTCTCGGTCAACCGCGCCAAGTTCGAGCCCCTGCTGCCCGGCTTCATCAAGCTCGGCGCCCCCTACTGCTACCGCTGCGCCTGGCACAAGACCTACGGCGAGGACTGCAAGATGGAGTGCGCCAAGGTCGTCGAGGAGGAGATCGCCTTCTACGGCCCGGAGAACGTCGGCACCATGCTCGGCGAGACGATGATCGGCACCGGGGGCGTGATCCCGCCGGTGCCCGAGTACTGGCCGATGGTCAACGAGATCTGCAAGGCCAACGACGTGCTCGTCATCAACGACGAGGTCATCACCGGCTTCGGGCGCTCGGGCACCTGGTTCGGCTTCCAGCAGTTCGGCTCCGAGCCCGACCTCGTGACCTTCGCCAAGGGCCTCTCCTCGGGCTACCTGCCGCTCGGCGCCGTCGGCGCCCGCGACCACGTCTTCGAGGCCTTCCTCGGCGGCGGCGACAAGACCTTCATGAGCGGGGCCACCTACAACGGCCACCCGCTCTGCTCGGCCGCCGGGCTCGCCAACCTCGAGATCGTCGAGCGCGAGAAGCTCGTCGAGCGCTGCGCCGAGGTCGGGGCCTACTTCCAGGCGGGCCTCAAGACCCTGCTCGCCCACCCCATCGTCGGCGACGTGCGCGGCGTCGGGCTCGTGGCCGGCATCGAGTACGTGAAGGACAAGGAGACGCGCGAGTGGTTCCCGCCCGCCGTCGGCGCGGCGATGAAGGTGCGCGACGAGGCCTTCAAGCGGGGCGTCTTCGTGCGCCTGCTCGGCGGCGGCCACTGCCACGCCATCGCCCCGCCGTTCATCATCAGCAAGGAGCAGATCGACACCGTCGTGCGCGTGCTCGACGAGTCGATCGGCGTCGTCGAGAACGAGCTCGGCTACTGACCGCCCGACGAGGCAAAGGAGCGAAGACCATGGCCAAGGCAAGAGTGGGCGTCGTCGGCTACGGCGTCATCGGGCAGCGGCTCGCGGACGGCGTCGCCCTGCAGGAGGACATGGAGCTCGCCGGCGTCGTCGACGTCGCCCCGACGCTCGCCATCCGCGCCCTGCACGAGATCGGCATGCCCTACAAGCTGTTCGTCGTCGCGCCCGAGCAGAAGGCGGCGTTCGACGCGCTCGGCATCCCCGTCAGCGGCACCCTCGACGAGCTGCTCGGCGAGGTCGACATCGTGCTCGACGCCTCGCCCGGCGGGATCGGCCAGAAGAACAAGGTCCTCTACGAGGCCAAGGGCGTCAAGGCTGTCTTCCAGGGCGGCGAGAAGAACGAGATCGTCGACGTCTTCTTCCACGGCTACGCGAACTACGAGAAGGGCGTCGGCAAGAGCTACCTCAAGCTGACCTCGTGCAACACCACCGGCCTGATCCGCGCCGTCGACTGCCTCGATCGCGCCGTGGGCTGCGAGCGCGTCATCGTGACCATCGTGCGCCGCGTCGCCGACCCCGGCGATACCCACCGCGGGCTCGTCGACGTGGCCCAGGTCGAGCCCGTCCCGAACCACCAGGCCGTCGACCTCATGACCATCATGCCGCACGTCGAGGCCACCGGCCTGCTCGTGCACGTGCCGACGACGCACGGGCACATCATCAACGTCATCGCCACGCTCAAGGGCGAGATGACCAAGGAGAAGGCGCTCGAGCTCTTCGAGGAGCACCCGCGCATCCGCGTCGTCAAGATCGCCGACGGCTTCAACTCCAACACCTCGCTCTTCCGCTACGCCCGCGACCTCGGCCACAAGCGCGCTGACATGTACGACATCGCGGTCTTCGACGAGACCGTCGCCGTGAGCGGGCGCGAGCTGATGTTCGCGATCAACATCCCGCAGGAGGCGGTCGTGATCCCCGAGACGATGGACGCCGTGCGCGCGGCGCTCTCGCTGCAGACCGACCGTCTCGAGGCCGTGGGGCTGACCAACGAGTACCTCGGCCTGAAGTGAGGCGGGGAGCGGCGGCGCGCCCGGGCGGCACGACCGTCGACGAGTGACGTGACGGGAGGAGCGCCGTGAAGTACGGCATCGCCACGCTGGACGACCTCGAGGTCGCCGGCAGCGTCGTCCTCTGCCGGGTCGACATCAACGCGCCGCTCGACCCCGAGACCGGCGGGTTGCGCGACACGACCCGGCTCGAGGGTTGCGCGCCGACGGTCGCCGAGCTGGCCGACAAGGGCGCGCGGGTCGTCCTGCTCGCCCACCAGGGCGGCGACCTCGAGTACCACAACTACGCCTCGACCGAGCCGCACGCGGCGGTGATGAGCCGGCTCATCGGCCGTCCCGTCGCGTTCATCGACGACGTCGTCGGGCCGGCCGCCCGGGCGCGCATCTCCGCCCTGAGCGACGGCGAGGTCCTGCTGCTCGACAACGTGCGCTTCGTCGCCGAGGAGCTCACGCTCTTCGAGAGGAAGCTGGAGCTCACCCCCGAGCAGCAGGCGCGGACCCTGGTGGTGCGCAAGCTGGCGCCGCTCGCCGACCTCTACGTCTGCGACGCCTTCGCCGCCGCCCATCGCTCGCAGCCCTCCCTGGTGGGCTTCGAGCAGGTGCTGCCGTCGGCCATGGGGAGGCTCTTCGAGCGCGAGTACGAGAACCTCTCGCACCTGCGCGAGGAGCCCGACCGCCCGTGCGTGTTCGTGCTCGGCGGCACCAAGATCCAGGAGGCCTTCCCGATGATGGCCGCGGCGCTCCGCGACGGCGTCGTCGACACCGTGCTCGCCGCCGGACTGGTCGCCAACGTCATGCTCGCGGCGCGCGGGGTCGACATCGGGGCGCCCTCCATGGAGTTCATCAAGGCGAGCCAGCTCGAGCGCTTCGTCGACGAGTCGAAGGCGATCCTCGCGGATCACGGCGACAAAGTCGTGCTCCCGGTCGACCTGGCCTGCGTGAAGGACGGCGCTCGTGTCGAGGTCCCGGTCGGCGAGCTGCCGGCCGCGGAGCTGCTGGTCGACCTCGGGCAGCAGACCGTGGACGCCTTCCGGGCGGCCATCGCCGCCGCCGGGACGGTGTTCGTGAACGGGCCCGCCGGCGTCTTCGAGAAGCCCGAGAGCGAGTACGGCACGAAGTCGATCTGGCAGGCCATGGCCGAGGCACCGGGCTTCACGGCGCTCGGCGGGGGGGACAGCATCGCGGCGATGAACCGCTACGGCCTCGCCGGCCGCTTCTCCTACGTGTGCACGGCCGGCGGCGCCATGGTGCAGTTCCTCTCCGGCAGGCCGATGCCGGTCGTCGAGGCGCTCAGGGGCGCGGCGGCGCGCTCGGCCTGAGCGGGAGGACTGCGGGTGAAGCTCACGATCCCGTACGGCGACACTGAGCTCGGCTTCGAGGTGCCCGATGCGGCGCTGGCCGGCGTCATCTCGGGGGCCGCGGGCGAGGCGTGTGCGCCCGCGGGCCCGGAAGGCCTCGACGACGGGCCGGCGGGCGCCGCCGGGCCCGGCCCGTCGACGCACGCGCCGACGGCCGCCGACGAGGAGGCGGAGATCCGGCGCGCCCTGGCGGAGCCGATCGGCGCGCCGCGCCTCCGCGAGCTGGCGGCCGCAGCCTCGTCGGCCGTCATCGTCGTCAGCGACGTCACGCGGCCCTGCCCGTCCCACAAGTTCCTGCCCGCGCTGCTCGAGGAGCTGCGGCCGCTGCCCCCCGAGGCCGTCACCGTCGTGTTCGCCCTCGGCGGCCACCGGCCGC
Source organism: Thermoleophilia bacterium (assembly GCA_036351205.1). Lineage (GTDB taxonomy): Bacteria > Actinomycetota > Thermoleophilia > UBA2241 > UBA2241 > UBA2241. The sequence continues at coordinate 11,525 of JAZBOM010000190.1, forward strand.
ACACCCCCGCCGAGCAGCGGGCGCTGGTGGGTGAGGAGGTCTCGGCGAGCGGCGTGCGCCTGCTCGACCTCGACCGCGACGACTGCGTCCCGGTCGGCACGACGAGCCGCGGTACGCCGCTCGCCGTCTTCCGCCCCTACCTCGAGGCCGGCCTGCGCGTCTGCACGGGCAACATCGACTACCACTACTTCGCCGGCTTCTCGGGCGGCGCCAAGGCCGTGGTCCCGGGGATCTGCACCTACGACACGATCCGCGCCAACCACGGCATGATGCTGCACGAGTCGGCCAAGGCCGGGGTGCTCGAGGGCAACCCCGTGCGCGAGGACATCGACGAGGCCGGCGGCCGGATCGGCATCGACTACCTCTTCAACGTCGTCCTCGACGAGGAGCGGCGCGTGGTGCGCGCCGTGGCCGGCGACTACCTCGCCGCGCACCGCGCCGGCGTCGCCTTCTACGACGCGCGCTGCGACCTGCGCGTCGACGCGGCCGCCGACGTGGTCGTCGCGTCGCCCGGCGGCACGCCCAAGGACATGAACCTCTACCAGGCCCAGAAGACGCTCGACAAC
>JAZBOM010000191.1:0-4981 GCA_036351205.1 Thermoleophilia bacterium
GGCGGCGAAGGCCGCCCACGCCTGGATGCCGAGGAGGTCGGTGACGACGACGATCGCGCCGCCCGTCACCGGCGTCGTGTCGGCCGCGCCGTCCTGCGGTGCCGCGACGGTCCCGCCGGTCTCGCCCACCATCGCGTCGCGCGCCGCGCAGGCGGTGAAGAAGAAGCCCCGGGCGACGACGTCGAACGACGCCGCCCAGGCGGCCTCGTCGATCTCCTGCGGCGGCGTCGGCACGAAGGCGCCGCTGGCCGTGTAGAGCACGGCGTCGAGGCCGCCGAGGGCACGCACGGCGTCGGCGACGGCGGCACGCGCGCCCTCGGCGGTCGCCGTGTCGGCCGCCAGCCCGACGACGTCGGGCGGCCCCCCGAGCGCGTCGGCCGCCCGCGCCGCATCGCCGGCGTCGCGCGAGGTCAGGGCGACACGGGCCCCGGCGGCGGCGAGGTCGGCGGCGAGCACGCGCCCGAGGCGCCGGGCGCCGCCGACGACGAGACAGCGGGCGCCGGGCAGCTTCACGCCGGCACCCCGCCGCCGGGCGCTGCGAACGGGCCTCTGCCGAACGCGATGCCGCGGTCCGGTGCGATGCCGCGGTCCGCGGCAACGCCGGCGTCTGACGCGACGCCGGCGTCCGACGCGATGCCGTCGCCGGCCTCGCCGCCGGCGAGGTGCTCATACAGGCAGGCGGCGATGCGCGCGATGACCTGCGGGGCGCGCGCCGTCGCCTCGAGCGACAGGCCCTTGCAGAAGACCACCATGGCGAGCGGCACCTTCTCGCGCGTGTAGACCAGGGCGGCGTCGTTGCTCGTGCCGCTGACGCCGCCGGTCTTGTTGGCGATCAAGAGGTCCGGCGGCAGGCCGGCGGGGATCTTCTCGCGCCACTCCTGCCGGCTCATGACCTCGACCATGAGCCGGCAGGACGGCGCCGACGCGCAGCGTGCCTCGGCGATCATGGCGAGCAGCTCCATGACGTCGCGCGGCGTGCCCTGGTTGTCGAGGGCCTGGTCGATCGTGAAGCCGTCGTCGTAGTCGCGCTCGCCGGCGTAGCCCCAGCGCTCGTCGTACAGCCGCCGGAAGGCGGCCCCGTCGAGACCGGCGTTCTCGTCGAGCACGCGGCGCAGCGCGGCGTCGGCGGCGCCCTCCGCCTCGAACTCGCGCCAGCGCGCGACCACGCCGTCGCCGTCGAGCCCCTCCCAGTCGCTGCCCGCCCCGCAGCCCATGAGGAAGTACTCGCGGTTGGGCAGGGAGCAGTCGATGTCCGCGAGGCCCAAGGCTCTCATCGCCGCGTTCACGTTGCCGAGGCCGGCCCTGCGCCAGAGCATGTCGGTGGCCGTGTTGTCGCTCAGGGTGATCATCAGGTAGAGAAGATCGCGGATCGTCGGCGCGAGCCCGGGATGGCAGTGGATCAGCGTGCTGCAGGGGCTCTTGTCGGCCTCGGTCAGCGTGAGACGCTCGTCGAGACGGAGCACGCCGCGGTCGACCTGGCGCATGACCTCGACCATCACCGGGACCTTGAAGACACTCGCCAGGGGGAAGCGCTCGCCGGCGCGGTGCGCGACGGTGACGCCGGTGGCCAGGTTGCGGGCGCACACGCCGACGGTGCCGCCGAGCTCGGCGCCGAGGTCGTCGAGGCGAGCGGCGGTGCACTCTTGCGCTGCATCCATCCCGGCGGCTCCCTCGGTCGGCTGAGGCAAATATAGAGCAGCCCCCCGGCGGCAGCCAGTCGCCGTGGCGGTGTGCCCCCGCAGCCGGGCGGCCGTGCCGCCCGCTGCGCCGCGCCGCTCGCGGGCGGCGGGCACCCCGCCTCGGCCGAGGCGCGCAGGCGTGCCGGGCCGGGCAGTTCGAGCACAGGGCGCCGGTCGAGCTTTTCAAATGGGGATGCGACTGTTACATTCCCACGCGAGAACGCACAAGTCCGCACACTAACTCACATCCTGACGCAGCGGCCATTCGGGAAGTGGAACGAGGAGGAGAGATGATCGTCGGTGTCCCCAGGGAGATCAAGAACGAGGAGTACCGCGTCTCGATGACGCCGAACGGCGTGAAGGAGTTCGTACGCGCCGGGCACGCGGTCGTGGTCGAGAAGGGCGCCGGCATCGGCGCCGGCTTCGACGACGTGGCCTACGCCGCCGCCGGCGCCGAGATGGCGTCCGTCGACGACGTCTGGGCCCGCGCCGACATGATCTACAAGGTCAAGGAGCCCCTGCCCTCCGAGTACGGCAAGTTCAAGCCGGGGCAGATCCTCTACACCTACCTGCACCTCGCCGCCGCGTACGCGCGCGAGCTCACCGACGCCATGATGGCCGCCGACATCCGCGGCATCGCCTTCGAGACGGTCGAGCTGCCGAGCGGCGCCCATCCGCTGCTCTTCCCGATGAGCGAGGTCGCCGGCAAGCTGTCGATCCAGGCCGGCGCCGTCCACCTGCAGAAGAACAACGGCGGCCGCGGCGTGCTCCTCGGCGGCGTGACCGGCGTGCCGAAGGCCAAGGTCGTCATCATCGGCGGCGGCACCGTCGGCACCAACGCCGCCAAGATCGCCGTGGGCATGGGCGCCCGCACCGTCGTCATGGACAGTTACGCCCCGCGTCTCACGTACCTCGACGACGTCTTCGGCGGCGCCATCGAGACCGTCCTCAGCACGTCGGCCGCGATCGAAGAAGAGATCAAGAACGCCGACATCGTCGTCGGTGGCGTGCTGCTCCCCGGCGGCGCCCAGGCCCCGCACCTCGTCAAGAAGTCGTATCTCAAGGAGATGCAGCCCGGATCGGTCCTCGTCGACGTCGCCATCGACCAGGGCGGCTGCTTCGAGACCTCGAAGCCCACGACGCACACCGACCCGACCTACGTGGTCGACGGCGTCATCCACTACTGCGTGGCCAACATGCCGGGTGCGGTGGCTCGCACCTCGACCATGGCCCTCGCCGGCGCCACGCTGCCGTTCGGTCTCGCCATCGCGACCAAGGGCTTCGAGCAGGCCGTCAAGGACGACGCTGCGCTCGCCCTCGGCGTCAACGTGTACCGCGGCAAGCTCACGATCCCGTCGGTGGCCGCCGCGCACGGCCTCGAGTACACGCCGCTCGACACGGTGCTCTGAGGGTCGACACTCCGTCCGCCGGTTGGACAAAGCGCTGGCCGCGAAGGCCAATCGGGTACGCCGGGGACAGTAGAGCGCCCGGGCGCAATCTGCCACAATGAGGCCGCGACCGGCACATGCCGGTCGCGGCCTTCGACTGAAGGCTCCGGCGTGCGTGGGGGCGCGCCGCGTGCGCGCCGCGGCGCGGCGCCGCGGTGACGCCCGACGCCGCGCACGAGTGTGCACGCCAAAGGAGCTGTGAATGGGCGACCTCCTCCGCATCGACCTCACCACCGGCACCACGCGCGAAGAGACCGTGCCCCCCGAGCTGATCCGCGAGCTCATCGGCGGCAAGGGCCTCGGCACGTACTACCTCGGTCAGGAGGTCGCGCCCGACGTCGATCCCCTGAGCCCGCAGGCGAAGCTCATCTTCGTCGCCGGCCCCATGGCGGGCACCTCGATGCTGGGCAGCAACCGCTACGCGGTCTACTTCGCCTCGCCGCTCACCAACGCCTACTGCGAGGCCTACTCGGGCGGCAACCTCGCCCCGCAGTTCGCGAAGACGGGCTACAAGGTCGTGATCGTCGAGGGCAAGGCCGAGGGCCCGGTGTACCTCGAGGTCAGCGAGGCGGGGGCGCAGGTCCACGACGCCGCCGACCTCTGGGGGCTCGACGCGTTCGAGGCCGAGGACAAGCTCCTCGAGCGCACGGCGCACAAGAAGGCCCAGGCCTGCGTCATCGGCCAGGCGGGCGAGAACCTCGTGCGCTTCGCCTGCGTCAACAACAACAAGTGGCACCAGCTCGGCCGCGGCGGTCCCGGCGCCGTCTTCGGCAGCAAGCACCTCAAGGGCATCGTCTGGCACGGCGACGAGAAGGTCGCGGTCGCGCGGCCCGACGACTTCAAGGCGGTCGTCCGCGACATCGTCGAGCGCACCAAAGGCGACGCCGGGGTCGCGGCCTACCAGCGCGGCGGCACCATGAACATGGTGCGCATCATGAACGGGGTGAACGCCTTCCCCACGCGCTACTGGCGCAAGGGCACGGTCGACGATTTCGAGAAGATCACCGTCGAGGCCATGCTCGAGAACCACGGCACCAAGAACGAGGTCTGCCCCCCGTGCGTCATGAAGTGCGTCAAGCACAACTTCGTCTTCGAGGGGCGCCACAAGGGCCTCGAGTGCGAGGGGCCCGAGTACGAGACCGCCTACGTGTTCGGCGGTCTCTGCGAGATCGTCGACCTCTCCGAGATCATGTGGCTCAACGACCTCTGCGACCGCTGGGGCGTCGACACGATGAGCGCCGGCAACCTCTGCGCCCTGGCGATCGAGGCGTCACAGCGCGGTCTCATCGACGAGAAGATGGAGTTCGCCGACCCCGACGGCGTGGCCGAGTTCCTGCGCAAGATGTGCTTCCGTGAGGGCATCGGCGACGTCTGGGCCGAGGGTGTCCTGCGCGTCGAGAAGGAGTACGGGCTCGAGGGCGTCGCCGTGCACTGCAAGGGCATGGAGCCGGCGGGCTACGATCCGCGCGTCATGAAGGGCATGGGCCTCGGCTTCGCCACCGCCGCGCGAGGCGCCTGCCATCTGCGCGCGACGATGTACAAGCCCGAGCTCATGGGCCTCGTCGACAAGCGCGCCTGGGAGGACAAGGCGGCGGTCTACTGCGACTGGGAGGACCGGCTGACGATCATGGACACGCTGATCTACTGCCGCTTCTACCGCGACCTCGTGCAGTGGCCGTACATCACCCAGGTCGTCAACGCCGCCGTCGGCACCGACTACAGCGAAGACGACCTGCACCGCGTGGCCAACCGCATCATCACGATGACCCACGAGTTCAACGCCGCGCGCGGCATCGGCCGCGAGTCCGAGCGCCTGCCGGACTGGGTCACCGAGAAGCCGATGGAGGACGAGGA
>JAZBOM010000192.1:0-3177 GCA_036351205.1 Thermoleophilia bacterium
CCAAGGTGAGAGACTGCACGCATGTCTCGCCGACGTTGAAGGTCGCCGACTCCTCGTGCGCGTTCATCCACTGCTCGACCCCGAAGGGTGCGATCTTCATCCTCAGTACCTCCTGTCGTACGGCGCGCGAGCGCCGCTCGCAGGACCGAGCCGTCGCTGACGGATCGGTCCGGTAGCCGCTCGCCCTCGCCGGCCGGCCGCTGGGCTGAGTCTAGCCGCTGCGCCCCGTGCGCGTCTCCAGCGTCCTCCCGGCTCCCGCCCGCCGTGTCTCACCGCCTGCCCGCTGCGACGCCGGGTCGCCGGCCGCGATCGCCGGGCGCTGCGACGCCGGGCCGCCGGCCGCGATCATTCGCCGCCGCACCAGCGCAGCGCCGTCAGGGCGATGGCGGTCGTGTAGTCGAGCATCGCCTCGACCGTCACGTGCTCGTCGACGGCGTGAGCGCTCTCGACGCCGTCGGGGCCGAAGCTGAAGGTCGGTGTGCCGCCGCGCGTGAAGGTCGCCGCGTCGTGCCAGCTGTCGAGGCCGGCCGCGGCGCCGCGGCGGCCGACCGCTCCGGCGCAGGTCAAGGCGGTCGTGACCAGCGGGTGATCGGCCGACATCTCGGCCGGCACGACGTCGCACGACCAGCTCCACTTGAGCGGGTGCTCGCGCAGCCACGGGTCGGCGGAGGCGGCGGCCTCGAGGCAGGCGACGATCTCGTCCTCGATCGCCTTGCCGGAACCGGCGGCGTCGACGTGCCCCGGCAGGTACATCGCGTCGCAGGTCAGCTCGCAGCTCGCCGGGTAGGTGACGATCCAGCTGCCGCCCTTGACCACGGTCGGCACGATGTCGCCGGGGCTGAGCAGCGGGTGCTGCTGGTCGGGGCGCGTGCGCCAGTCCTCGCGCAGGCGCTGGATCGCCTGCAGCAGCGGCACCAGCCTCTCGATCGCGTTCACGGCGCCGCCCTCGCGCCAGTGCGGCTGGCGCATCTCGGCGTGGCCGGCGCGGCCCTCGATGGTGATGGTCGGGGTCACCGTGCCGCGGCAACTCACCCAGGCGGCGAAGTCGGTCGGCTCGGCGCAGATGCCGGCGTCGGCCCGGACTCCGTATTCTACGGCGCGGCGCCCGCCGGCCCCCGACGACTCCTCGTCGGTCACCGTGCAGAAGACGACATCGCCGGCCAGGCGCACGTCGAGCCGGCGCAGCGTCTCGAGGGCGACGACGAGGCAGGCGATGCCGCCCTTCATGTCGTTGACGCCGCGCCCGTACAGGGCGCCGTCGCGCTCGACGCAGACGAAGGGATCGCTCGTCCAGCGCTCGCGCGGCTCGACGTCGACGGCGTCGATGTGGCCGTTGAGGAGCAGGCTGCGCCCGCCGCCGGCGCCGGGCAGCGTGGCCGCGAGCTGCGGCCGGCCGGCGAAGTCGAGGCCGGCCGGCAGGAAGCGGTCGCCGTCGCCGGTGGGCTCGGGCTCCCAGAGCTCCGGCTCCGCCCCGATCGCGGCGAGGCGCGCGGCGAGGACGCGCTGGAGCTTCTCTTCGTCGCGCGCCGGCATCGGCCCTTCGCGCGCCGTCGTGTCGCAGGCGACCAGCTCCGCAGTCAGCGCGACGAGCTCCTCGCGGGCCTCGCGCACCTTCTCGGCGACCCTCTGCTCGAGCGGCGAGCGCAAGCCCTCGGTCCCGTCCTGCTCGTTCACGGCGTCCTGCTCGTTCACGGCGTCCTTCTGGCTCACGGCGTCCTCCTGCGGCGGTCGGTGCGTCGCGGGCCCCACTCCCGCGCCGCCATTCTACTTGCCGCCTCCCGGGCCCCGTGCTAGAAGTCCGGCACGGACCGGCACCGGCGCGCCGCCGGCCGCCCGCACCGGGCGACACACGGCCCGCGCAGCGACGCGATCAGGAGGGACCGCATGAGCGACGGCACCGATACCAGGATCCGCGTCATCAGGCCCGAGGACATCACCTGGGACGAGGCGATGCGGTACGCGGAGGAGACCGACCCGCCCGGGCAGGAGTTCACGGCCGCAAGGTCCGCCGACGACAAGTTCAGCTTCGGCCTCTGGCAGCGCGACGTGCAGCGCCGCCACTTCGAGCGGGGGTACCACGAGATCGCCTACATCCTCGAGGGGCAGGTCGAGGTCACCGACGACGACGGGGAGGTCCACGTGGCCGGCGCGGGCGACATCCTCGTCACGCCGAAGGGCAGCACGGGCTACTGGAAGAACCTCACCCCGGTGAAGAAGGTCTGGGGCATCTACGAGGAGACCGCCGCCGGACTCGAGGCGTACGTGGGGCCGGGCGCGTTCTGAGGAGGTCACGATGAACGCCTCTCCCGACCGCTGGTCGCGAGTCGCCGAGATCGTCGGCGCACCCGACTTCGCTCTCCCCTGGCTGGACAGGTTCTACGACGCCGACGACGCGGAGCTCGTCCTGGCGCTCACGGCCGGGGCGCAGAAGGCGGAGGATCTCGCCGAAGCCCTTGGCCTCGGTGAGGACGCACTGCAGGCCCGCCTCGACAGGGCCCACCGCCGCTCCATCGTGGACCTGACCGACGAGGGGGTCTCCGCGACGTCGTTCCTCGACCGTTCGGCGCTCTGGGCGCAGTTCGAGGGCTGGAAGGACGTGCCCGATGACGTAAGGGCTCAGCTTGCCGACTGGTGGCTGGCTCACTACGCCGAGTCCGTGCGCGAGACCCTGACGCGGTTCCGCGACGGCCACCCCGACCCCGGGCCCGACGCCGACTACGCCTACCTGCTCCTCTCCGAAGCCGAGGACCTCGTGCGCAGCCAGGAGCGCGTCTACCTCTGGCCCTGCGACTGCCGCACGCTCAAGGGCGCCTGCGACCACTCGATCTACAACTGCATCCGCTTCGCGAACGACCGCGGCCTCGGCTGGGAGATCTCGCAGGAGCGCGCCATCGCGATCCTGCGCGAGGCCGACGCCGCCGGGCTCACCCACACCGACTACGTCGGGCTCGGCGGCGAGACCGACCCGCACGCCGTCTGCAACTGCTGCACCTGCTGCTGCCAGCCGCACCTGGCCGCGGAGCGCCTCGGGGTCGGCGACATCTGGCCGCGCCGGCGTTATCTCGCGCGACTCGTGCCCGACGCCTGCACGCTCTGCGGCCGCTGCACCGAGCGTTGCCCGTTCGGCGCGCTGACGATCCACGAGGGCGGCGACGGCGACACGGAGCTCGTGCTGGC
>JAZBOM010000193.1:0-6273 GCA_036351205.1 Thermoleophilia bacterium
CACGGCGATCGTGATCGGGTTCGGGATGACCGCCTTCCTCCTCGCCCTCGCCTTCCGCGCCCAGAGGGACCTCGGCGACGACGACCTCGAGGGCGAGTCGTGAGCTGGCTTCTGGTGGTCCCGATCGCCCTGCCCCTGGCGGCCGCGGCCGTGACGGTCGTCACTCGCGGCCGGCGCCGGGCGCAGCGGGCCGTGTCGGTCGGTTGTGCCCTGGTCGTCCTCACCTGCGCCGTCACGCTGGTCTGGGTGACGCGAGACGGAGAGGTGCTGGCGGCGGGCATGGGGGGCTGGCCCGCCCGGTTCCGCATCACACTCGTCGCCGACCCCTTCGCCGCGCTGATGCTGAGCGTCAGCGCCCTGATGGTCGCGGTCTGCGCCCTGTTCGCCGCCGCCCGCAGGGAGGACGAGCAGCCGTACTTCCACCCGCTCGTCCAGGTCCTCTTCGCCGGCGCCTGCGGCGCCTACCTCACCGCCGACATCTTCGACCTCTTCGTCTTCATCGAGGTCGCGCTGATCGCCTCGTACGTCCTCCTGACGATGGGCGGCTCGCTGCGGCAGTTGCGGGCCGGCGCCGTGTACGTGACGACGAACCTGCTCGCCTCCACCGCGTTCCTCGCCGGAGTGGCCCTGCTCTACGGGACGGCCGGCACGGTGAACTTCGCCGAGCTGGCGGGCCGGGCGCGCACGTCGGGGGAGGTCGCGGTGGCCGGCACCTTCATCCTCGGCGCCCTGGCCGTCAAGGGCGGTCTCGTGCCGGTGCACGGGTGGCTGCCGCGCTCGTACCCGGTGGCCTCCCCCGCCGTGACGGCGCTCTTCTCGGGGCTCCTCACGAAGATGGGCGTGTACGCCATGTTCCGCGTCTACTGCACGGTCTTCCAGGGCGAGACGACCCTGCGGACGCCGCTGCTGGTCGTGGCGTCGCTCACCATGCTCCTCGGCGTCCTCGGCGCCGTCGGCCGGGAGAGGATGCGGGACATCCTCTCCTTCCACATGGTGAGCCAGGTCGGCTACCTCGTGATGGCGCTGGGCATCTCCGGAGTCGCCGGGCTCTCCGCCGGCATCTTCTTCATGCTGCAGTACATCGTCGTCAAGACGTCGCTCTTCCTGTGCTCGGGCGCCGTCGAGACCTTCGAGGGCACCGGCGCCCTGAGCGAGCTCGGCGCCGTCGCCCGGCGCCGGCCCGTGCTGGCGGCGGCGTTCGGGGTCTCGGCCCTCTCCCTCGCCGGCGTGCCGCCGCTGTCCGGCTTCTTCGCCAAGCTCGCCCTGCTCCAGGCGGCCTTCGGCGCCGACGACCACGCGGTCGCCGCGGTCGCCGTCGGCGTCAGCTTCCTGACCCTGTTCTCGATGGTCAAGATCTGGAACGGCGTGTTCTGGGGAGACCGGCCGGCCGAGCGGCAGACGACCGCGAACCCGACGAGGGGGCGGGCCGCCGCCGTCGTCGCGCCGGCGGTCGCCCTCGCCGCGGTCGGCGTCGCCGTCGGCCTCGGAGCGGAGCTCCTGTGGACGCTGTCCGAGCAGGCCGCCGGTCTCCTCGTCGACCCGGCGGCCTACATCGAGGCGGTCCTGCGGTGAGGGTCCCCCTGAGAGTGGCCCTGCACCCGTGGCGCCCGGCCCTGGTGACCGCCATCTACCTCTGGGACCTGGTGGCGGCGAGCGCCGTGGTGGCCTGGGAGATCGTGACGCCCACCCACTACATCCGGCCCGGCGTCGTGCGCGTCCCGCTGAAGGCGCGCACCGACTTCGAGATCGCCCTGCTCTCCAACATGGTCTCGTTCACACCGGGCACGCTCACCCTGGGGGTCGAGCACGGCCGCTCCGCGATCTACGTCCACGCCCTGCACATGCGGACCCCGGAGGACGTGCGCGAGCAGGTCGGCCGGCTCGAGGCGCGCATCCTGTGGATGGTGCGATGATCGTCGTGGACCTCGCGCTGCTGGCACTCGCCGCGGGCTTCCTCGCCGCACTGGCCCGCGTCATCGTCGGCCCGAGCGTCGCCGACCGGGCGGTCGCCGCCGACGTGTGCTTCTACGCCGTCGTCGCCGCGCTGGCCCTGCTGTCGGTGAGGCTCGAGGCTCCGGCGCTGCTGGACGCCGTCCTGATCGCGACCATGCTCGGGTTCATCGCCACCATCTCCCTCGCCCGGCTCGTGAGGAGGAAGAAGTGACGGCCGTCGCCTACGCGTTCGTGCTCACGGGGGCGATCCTCATGGCGCTTTCGGGGCTCGGGGTCCTGCGCCTGCCCGACGTGCTCGCCAGGCTGCAAGCCGGCACGAAGGCCGCCAGCCTGGGGCTCGCCTGCGTGTTCGCCGGCGCGGCGCTGCTCGAGCCGTCGGTCTCGGCCCTGGTCAAGCTGGCTCTCAGCATGCTCTTCGTCTTCGCGACGGCGCCCGTCGCCGGCCACGTGATCGGGCGTGCGGCTTACGAGGCGGGCGTGCCGCTGTGGGCGGACACCTGGATCGACGAGGCGCTCGTCGCGATGGATGAGGACGCGGACGGCGACGCGGACGAGAACGCGGACGGCGACGCGGGCGGCGACAAGGACGCGGACGGGAGCGGAGCGTCGTAGCAAGGAGAGGGCGGCCCCGGCGGCCGGCTCGGCCGGCGACCCGAGTGCCCGCCGAGCCCGCGCGAGGGCGTCAGTCGAGGAGACCGCGCAGGCACTGCGCCGCGCGGTAGGCCTCGAGCTTGACCAGCGTCTTGGCCTCGATCTGGCGGATGCGCTCGCGCGTGAGGCCGAACTGCTGGCCGACCTCCTCGAGGGTGCAGGGCTGCTCGCCCTTGAGCCCGAAGCGCAGCTCGATGATGCGGCGCTCGCGCTGCGTGAGCAGCTCGACCACGCGCGCGAGCTGCTCGCGCTGCACGGTCTCCCCGACCTCTTCGACGGGCGAGGGCGCGTCCTTGTCCTCGATGAAGTCGCCGAGCTGCGCGTCGCCCTCGTCACCGACCTGCTGGTGCAGGCTCGCGGGCTGCTGGCTGATCTTGAGGATCTCGCGCACCCTGTCGGGCGTCGTCTCCATCTCGGCGGCGATCTCTTCGTGCGTGGGCTCGCGGCCGATCTCCTGCAGGAGCTGGCGCTGCACGCGGATGAGCTTGCCGATGCGCTCGACCATGTGCACCGGGACGCGGATGGTGCGCGATTGGTCGGCGATGGCGCGCGTGATCGCCTGGCGGATCCACCACGTCGCGTAGGTCGAGAACTTGAAGCCCCGCCGGTAGTCGAACTTCTCGACCGCGCGGATGAGGCCGAGGTTGCCCTCCTGGATGAGGTCGAGGAGCGGCATGCCCCTCCCGACGTGCCGCCTGGCGATACTCACCACCAGGCGGAGGTTGGCCTCGATCAGCCGGCGTTTGGCCTCGGGATCGTGACGCTCGATACGCTTCGCGAGGGAGACCTCCTCCACCGCCGTGAGCAGCGGCACCTTGCCCATCTCGCTGAAGTACACGCGCAGCGGGTCGTTGGAGGGCGACTTGACCGAGAGGTCGAGCTTGGCCGGGACCTCGTCCTCGGCCACGGCCTCGGTGCTCTCGTCGCCGGCGGCAGCCTCGCTCTCGATCACGTCGATGCCCAGGTCGGCGAACAGGGTGTGGATCTCCTCGATCTGCTCGACGGTGAGATCGACGTCGTGCAGGGCGTCGGCGATGTGGTCGCTCGTCAGGTAGCCTTGCTCGCGACCCTCCTCGAGGAGGCCGTGGACGGCCTCCGCCTCGAGCCCCGCGGGGTCGGCCGAGCCGAGGCGGTCTGCGGAGGACTCGGTCACTCGGCGTCTCCTGCCTTTCTGCGCGTGTCTCGGGCGGCGGCCTGCTCCGGGGGGCGCGGGGGCGACCGGCCAGACACGCGGTGATGTGGCAGCGTGCGCGGAGTCGCGAGCCCGGCGGTGGACCGAGGAGCGGTCGGCGTGCGAACGGAGGGCGAAACTCCTGCAAGGATAGCACGAATCGGGGCTGGCGGGGGCGGGCCGCGGCGTCGGGCCGCTCGAGCGCGGACCGAGCGCCCGACGATCGTTCGTGTCGCAGCTGGGACGCGGCCCCTTTGACCGGCCGCGGACGCGCCGCTTATAGTCCGCCGCAGACGCGCCATGACGGCATCCATCCTCCTCTTCGCGTTGGGCGTTGCGGTGCTGTGGGCGGGCACCGAGTCCGTGTTGCGCCGCGTGCCCAGGCTCGCGGCCTGGCTGCGCGTCTCCCCACTGGTGGTGACGGTCCTTCTGGTGGCGGTCATGACCTCGCTGCCCGAGTTCTGCGTGTCGCTCCTCGCCTCCCTGCGTGACCAGCCCTCGGCCGCTGTGGGCAACGTCGTGGGCTCCAACTTCGTCACCCTGACCTTCGTGGCCGGCCTGTGCGCCCTGTGGCGGCCGATCGTGGTAGGGCCGACCCTGCGCGAGCGCGAGTCGAGCTGGATGATCCTCGCTGCCGCCCTCCTGCTGGTGCTGGCCATGGACGGCGTCATCAGCCGGGTCGACGGCCTGATCCTGGTGGTGGCGTACCTCCCGTACTTCAAGGGGACCGTCGACGATGCGCGCCGGCAACGGCTGGACCTGCCGGAGGTACGTGGGGCACGCCCCTGGCTCGACATCGCCGTCTTCGTGGCCGGCCTCGGCCTGATCGTGCTGGGCTCCTACTGGATCGTCGAGCACGGCACGGCCCTGGCCCGCCAGATGGGGATGAACGACCTGCTGGTCGGCGTGACGTTCTACGCGTTCGGCACGTCGCTGCCGGAGCTCGCCATCGCGCTCGGCGCCGTCCTGCGCCGCCAGGCCGACGTGACGCTGGGTGAGATCTACGCCTCCAACATCTTCACCGGCCTGGTGGTGGCCGGCGCGCTCAGTCTCGTACTGCCGCTGCTGGTCGAGCCGGTGATCGTCAGTCGCGACCTGCCGCTGCTCATCGTCGCCGGCGTCGTGCTGCAGATGTTCGTCACCAGCGGCGGGCGCTTCGTCCGCGCCGAGGCGGTCGTGATGCTGGCCATCTTCGCCCTCTTCATGGCCGCCCAGTTCAGCGGCCTGAGCATCTCGCTGCCGTAGGCGGGCCCCTTCTCGCGCCGCGGAGGGAGACCGCGTGCGGCGCGGGCTCGTCAGCCGGCGTCGCCGTGCGCGGCCCCGGACGAGCTCCCGTGGTGCTGGTGCTGGGGCTCGTCCTCTTCTTCCGGGCCCTTGCCCTTCTCGGCCATCTCCGCGAGCCGGTCGGCGACCATGCGGTTGACCGTCCCGTCCGGGTACGCGCCGTCGTCGCCGGGCACGCCCGCCGGCACGCCGGTGAGCACCTCGATGCCCTCGTCGACGGTCGCGATCGGGTAGACGGCGAACCGGCCGGCCGCCACGGCGTCGACGACGTCGTGGCGCAGCATGAGGTGCTTCACGTTGGCCGCGGGGATCAGCACGCCCTGGCCGCCGGTCAGCCCGCGAGCCTTGCAGAGGTCGAAGAAGCCCTCGATCTTCTCGTTGACACCGCCGATCGCCTGCACCTCGCCGTACTGATTGACCGAGCCTGTGACGGCGAACGACTGCGCGATCGGCAGGCGCGCGATGGCCGAGAGCAGCGCGTACAGCTCGGCGGACGACGCGCTGTCCCCGTCGACCTCGCCGTAGGACTGCTCGAAGACCAGGCTGGCGCCGAGTGACAAGGGATGGTCCTGCGCATAGCGCCCGCGCAGGAAGCCGGAGAGGATCAGCACACCCTTGGAGTGCAGCTCGCCGCCGAGCTCGGCCTCGCGCTCGATGTCGATCACCTCGTCCTTGCCGATGTGGACGGTCGCCGTGATGCGACTCGGCCGGCCGAAGCCGAACGTGCCGAGGGACAGCACCGACAGCCCGTTGACCTGCCCCACCTTCTGCCCGCCGGTGTCGATCAGCACCGTCTCGCGCAGCGTCTGGTCGAGCAGGCGCGCGCGGACCCGGTCGGAGCGGTAGATCTGGGCGTCGACCGCCTGCTGGACGTGCTCGACGCCCACCAGCTCCGCCTCGGCGCGCCGCGCCCAGTGGTCCGCCTCCTGCAGCAGGTCGACGATGGTCCGCATCTGGGCGGTGACGCGCTCCTGGTCCTCGACGAGCCGCGCCGCGTGCTCGACGACGCGGCAGACGGCCGGCCGGTCGAACGGCAGCAGGCCGGCGCGGCGCGCGGTGCCGGCGATCAGCCGCGCGTACTTGCGTGTCGTCTCGTCGTCGCGCACGAACTCGTCGTCGAAGTCGGCGGCCACCTTGAAGTACTCGTCGAACTCGGGGTCGCTCTCGGCCAGCAGGTAGTAGAGCTGCCGGTCGCCCATGAGGATGATCTTGAG
>JAZBOM010000194.1:0-5125 GCA_036351205.1 Thermoleophilia bacterium
GCCCCATCGAGGCAGAGGGCCAGCAGCTCGTGCGGCGTGGCGACGTAGAAGTCGGGCCCGACAGCGAGCAGCTCCTTGCGGCCGAACACGCCCCAGTCGACGGCGGCGGTGGCCATGCCGGCAGCCCGCCCCGCCAGGATGTCGACCGGGCTGTCGCCGACGTAGATCGGCCCGAGGCCTGCGGCGACGACGCCGGGCTCGCCGCCGCCCGCGCCTCCCGCGAGCTCGCCGCCGCCGAGGCGCTCGAGGCAGAGCCGCAGTGGGACCGGCGAGGGCTTGTGCTCGTCGGTGTCGCTCGCCGTGACCACGGCGTCGAAGTACTCGCCGAGGCGCACGGCGGCGAAGGCCATCTGCGTCGTGTCGCGGCTCTTGGATGTGACGATGCCGAGCCGCCGCCCCGCCGCGCGCAGCCCCTCGAGCAGCTCGCGCACGCCGTCGTAGCCGCGGATGAGCTCGTCGTGCCGGCGGTGGTTGTACTCGCGGTAGACATCGTAGAGCTCCTGCGCGTGCTCCTCCGAGAGGCGGCGCATCTGCGTCATCAGGGGCTGCCCGACACCGGCCAGGATGTGCTCGTCGGGGAGATCCCGGCCGAGCACCGTGCGCACGCTGTGGCGGAACGAGTCGCGGATGAGCTCGACGGTGTCGACCACGGTGCCGTCGAGGTCGAAGATGACGGGGTCGTAGCCCTTCACCGCGCCCTCAGGCCCGGAGGAAGTCGAGGTCGAGCTCCCACGCCGAGAGCAGCTCGAGGGCGGTCTCGGCGAAGAGCTCGTAGGTCAGCGGGGTGATGCTCACGTGCCCGGCGGCGACGGCCTCGAAGTCGGTCGCCGCCCAGTGCTCGGCCGGAGCCCGGTCGCAGGGGACGGGGTACTCGCGGGCGGCGTCCGCGGCTGCGCCGCCCGCGTCACGGCCGTCGCCGTCGCCGCCGGCGTCGCGGCCGTCGCCGTCGACCACCAGCAGCAGGCGGTCGTGACAGCTCGCGCCGCCGAGCCGCGTGACCCGCGGCGCGCGGATGTCGGTCAGGGGGCGGTCGGGCAGGTTGACGTTGAGCGCCGTCGCCGCCGGAAGCCCGTGCTCGAGCGCCTGCACGACGATCGCCCGCAGCAGCGGGACGGCCTCGTCGAGCCAGCCGGGCGTGCGCTCCTCGACCGAGAAGGCAAGCCCCGGGAGGCCGCGCACGACGGCTTCGAGCGCGGCCGCGACGGTGCCCGAGTAGGCGACGTCGACGCCCATGTTGCCGCCGAGGTTCACGCCCGAGACCACGAGGTCGGGCGGCGGACCGTAGACGCCGGTGAGGCCGACGCGCACGCAGTCGGAGGGCGTGCCGTCGAGGGCGAGCCCTGCGAAGCCGTCGCCGAAGCTCGCGGGCCGCGGGTGCAGCGGGCGGTCGATGGTGATGCTCCGCGCCACGGCGCTCATGTTCGCCCCCGGCGCGATGGTGAGGACGTCCCCCAGGCCCTCGAGGGCGCGCCGCAGCGCGGCGATGCCGGAGGCGTGGATGCCGTCGTCGTTGGTCAGGAGGATGCGCGCCATGTCTGCGGATTGTACCCGAGGGAGGCGACGCCCCCATCGCCGCCGCAGGCAGGGTTCACCGGTACCCCGTCGTAGACAGAGGCCACGAGTCAAGGAGCGTGATGGCCGAGCGAGCACCCGTCCCCGTCGACGCCCGTGAACCGCGGTTCACGGTCCGCCGGGCGGTCCTGCTCGCGGCGACGCTCGGCATCGCCTCCGCCGTGGTCGCCCTGACCGGCGTGACCTACCTGTGGCCGCTCGCCGTCTTCCCGCTGGTGCTGGCCGCCGTCTTCTTCTTCGAGCTCGGCGGCCTCCTCGTCACGCTCTGGGCCGGCAACGTCCTCGTCCTGCACTACAGCTTCGCCGCCTCAGCGTCGCCGGCGGCCGTGCGCGACGCGCTGATCGGCAGTGCGCTCTTCTTCGCCGCCGGCCTGCTGCTCGGCGCCGTCCAGCGACGCCATCACCGCCGGCAGCGTGCGCTGGCCGCCTCATCCCTCACCGACCGCCTCACGGGGCTCTACAACTACGGCACCTTCGTCGATGCGCTCCACAACGAGGCCCGCAAGGTCGACCGCTACGGCGGGCAGCTCACCCTCCTGATGCTCGACCTCGACCACTTCAAGCGCTTCAACGACTGCCACGGTCACGAGGCCGGCAACGAGGTCCTCCGCAGCGTCGGCGCGCTCCTGCGCGCCTCGGTGCGCGACGCCGACCTCGCGGCGCGCTACGGCGGCGAGGAGTTCGCCGTCCTGATCCGCGGCGACGAGCACCAGGGCTACGAGCTCGCCGAACGGCTGCGACACGCGGTCGAACGCACGGGCATCGACCTTCGTCGCGGAACCGAGACCGGCGTCACCGTGTCGGTCGGGGTGGCCGGCGCCACACTACGCCCGGTAGATGAGACGGCGCTCGTCGAGCGCGCCGACGAAGCTCTGTACGCGGCCAAGGCGCGCGGTCGCAACCGCGTGGTGGTGGCGACCGGCGTGGCCGCCACCGATGCCGCCGCCGTGACCGCGGCGGCGCTCAGCGCCTGACACGGCGGAGCGGCCGCCGGGCGGGCCGGCGCCGCGGCGCGGGCCGGCGCCTCACTCCTCGAAACTGGCCTTGGGCAGGCGCGTGTCGGCGCGCCCGTAGAGCTCGCCGCTCATCAGCTCGACACCGGCGCGGCGCAGCGCCTGCGCCTGCGCGGGCTCCCTGACCCCGGGGGCGATCAGCTGCGCGCCGTGGCGGGCGGCGAAGCGCACGAGGAGCTGCACGGTCTCGACCGGCGTGATGCCGTCGGTCACGTTGCCGACGAGCACCGGGTCGAGCATCAGGTAGTCGGGCGCGGCCTCGCGGACGAGCTCGAGCGAGGCGAAGTGGGCCCCGAGCCCCGAGATGCCGAGCTGGAAGCCGAGCTCGCGCAGGTTGCCCAGCGTGCGCATCAGCGACACGGTGTTGACGACCAGCTCGGCGGCGTCGAGCTCGAAGACGACGTGCTGCGGCACCAGCGCCTTGTTCAGCGAGTAGAACTCGCTGAGGGCGACGACGCCGGCGTTGGGCAGCTCGACGGCGGCGCAGGAGAGGAAGAGCAGGTCGTCGGGCCGGAGGCCCTGCGCCGCGCGGACCGTGGTCGCGCGCGCGGCGATGCCGTAGGAGTCGAGCAGCACCGAGCGGCGGGCCACGTCGAGCAGCACGTCGGGCAGGCGGAGGGGCGAGTAGAACGGCCCGCGGACGCTGCTGCGGTAGCCGATGACCGCCTCTGCCGCGGGGTCGACGACGGGCTCGAAGAGCGGCTCGAGCTCGTCGTGCTCGATGCAGTCGGCGAGCGCCTTCTCGAGCTCCTCGTCGTAGACCCTCGACTGGCTCTCGGCCGCCTCCATCGCCAGGGCCACGCCGCGCTGCAGGTTCTGCTCGAAGGTCAGCGCCGCGTCGGCGGCGACGCTGGCGGCGCCCACCGACGGGTGGACCCGGTCGAAGACACCGGGGGCGAGGTCGTTGAGCAAGAGGGACTGCAGGCGCTCGTACACGCGGCGCGTCACGGCAGCGAGCTCCTCGTTGGCGATCGCCTCGCCGGAGCGCGGCGGCGAGAGGAGCACGACGAAGGCGTTGTCGGAGAGCGTGAAGTCGGCGACGACGTCGAGCCGCCGCAGGGTGCTGCCGACCATGCCGCTGAGGCTCTCGGCCACGGCGTCGAGGATGTCGCCGACGATGCCCCAGCCGAAGAGCGACTCGAGGTGGCCGTAGCGGTCGAGGCGGATGTAGATGATGGCGACGCGGCCGCGCCGCTCGAGCTCGAGACGGATCGCGTCGGCGATCGCGTTGAGCGAGGGCAGCGCCGAGGCGCCGTCGCTGACCAGGCTTCGCAGCGTGACGCGGGCGCGGCGCAGGTTGTCCTCGGACGGCCCCCCCACGGGCACTCCTCACCGCCGTCAGCCGGCGGGTTGCTTCTCCTTCTTGCGCGCCCCGTCGGCGGCGCCGGCCGCGGACGAGGCGCCGGACGCGGCGCCGTCGCCCTTGGCGGCGGTCTTCGCGGCCGTGCCGGCCGGCTCGCCGCCGCTCGATTCGCCGTCGCCCTTCTCACCCTCGCCCTCGGCGCCCTTGCCGGCGCGCCGGGCGCCCGAGCGCCCGTAGTCGGTGGTGTAGAAGCCGGACCCCTTGAAGTGGATCGCGACCGGGTAGAGGACCTTGCGCACCGGCGAGCCGCAGGCCTCGCAGGTCTCGAGCGGCGGGTCGGACATCTTCTGGAAGAGCTCGTACGTGGCGCCGCAAGCGTCACAGCGGTACTCGTAGGTCGGCACAGTCGCTCCTGTCGCCTCACTCGGAGGAATCAGTCTAGCACAGCGGCAGGCTCGGACCCGGGCTCACCTCAGGGGGCGAACGGCGGCAGGTGGCCGGCCACCACGAGGTCGGGCGCGAAGGCACGGATGCGGCGCCAGGCGGCGAGCAGCGCCGCCGCCTCCTCCCCCTCTCCCGGGTCCATGGCGAGGAACGGCTCCTTCTGCGGCCCGACCGTGTCGCCGCAGCACACGGTGACGCCGGCGGCGGTGCGGCAGCAGAGGGCGATGGACCCGGCCGTGTGGGCCGGCGTGAGCGCCCACTGCAGCCCCGGGGCGATCTCGCCCTCCTCACCCTCGAGGAACTGCAGGCGGTGCTGCTCGAGCACGCCGCTGACCGCAGCCCAGTGACGGCCGCCGGGCTCGAGCGCGTGCAGCACGACGGGCAGATCGAGAGGGAAGTCGACGAGGGCGTCGGCGTGATCGTCGTGCGCGTGGGTCAGCACCACCATGTCGAGGTCGGCCGGTCCGAGCCCGCGCGCCGCCAGGGCGCCGAGGACCGGCTCGTTCTGCAACTGCAGCCCCGGGTCGACGAGGACGGTGCGCGGCCCGCGCAGCAGGAGCGTGTTGGGGAAGGTCGTCATCCCGACGACGGGCCGCTCGGCGCGCAGGCGCGCGTAGGCGGCGGAGGCCTCGGGCGAGCGGTGCTCGGGCACCACGTCGACGCGCTCGCCCTCGACGGCAAAGACGAAGCGTGCGGTCGGGATCAGCAGGTCGAGCTCGTAGAGCTCCTCACCCTGTGTCTGGCTCGTCACGGCTCCTCCTCCCGGTCAGATCTGCGGCGACGCGGCTCCAAC
>JAZBOM010000195.1:0-2263 GCA_036351205.1 Thermoleophilia bacterium
CGGTGCGACCTTCTCGCTCAACCAGACGCTCGGCCCGCGCAGCGTCAATCGCGGCTTCGACTACGCGCCGGTGATCGCCGGCGACGGCGTCCTGCGGCAGGGGGTGGGGGGCGGCATCTGCCAGTACGCGACGACGCTCTTCAACGCCGCCTTCTTCGCCGGGCTGCCGATCGTCGAGCGCCACGCCCACGGCCTCTTCATCGACCACTACCCGGTCGGCCGCGACGCCACGGTCTCATGGGGCGGCCCGGACATCAGGTTCCGCAACGACACCGGCAAACCGCTGACGCTGCGCAGCTGGGTGCGGGGCAACGCCCTGACGGTGGCGCTGGTGGGGAGGACGGGCCGGACGGTCACTTACGAGACCGGCCCGTTCACCGACGTGCGCAAGCCCGCTCACGGCAAGTCGGACCCGCGCGTCGTCTACGACGAGGACCTCTCGAAGGGCGTCGTGCGCTGGGAGCGCGGCGGCGACGGCCGCACGGTGCGCGTCACACGGGTCGTGAAGCAGGGCGATCGGGTGCTCCTGCGCGACACGTTCGTCTCGACCTACCGGCCGATGGACTGGATCAAGCGGGTCGGCACCGGCGGCTGAGACCGACCCGCCCGCGAGGCGCGCCCGCCGCTCAGGCGGTCTTGGCGATGACCTGCTTGCAGACGATCTTGAGCGTCTCGAAGACGCCCTCGCCGGTCACCGCGCTGGCCGGCACCACCGGCGAGTCGGTGTGGTTGAGCAGCTCGTTGAGGTCCTCGACCGAGAAGGTCTCGGTGAGGTCGCGCTTGTTCATCTGGATCACGAAGGCGAGCTTGCTCAGGTCGTCGCCCTGGCCCAGCAGGTTGTCCCAGAGGTTGAGGTAGCTCTCGACGTTCTCGTCGAGGCGCGTGATCTGCGAGTCGGCGACGAAGATGATGCCGTCGACGCCCTGCAGGACCAGCTTGCGGCTGGCGTTGTAGTAGCTCTGGCCCGGCACCGTGTAGAGGTGGAAGCGGGTCTGCATGCCCTTGACCTTGCCCAGGGTGAGGGGGAGGAAGTCGAAGTAGAGCGTGCGCTCCTCCTCGGTGGCGATCGAGACCAGCTTGCCGCGGGCGTCGGGGTTGATCTTGCGGTGGATGAACTGGATGTTGGTCGTCTTGCCGCAGAGCCCGCAGCCGTAGTAGACGATCTTGTAGTTGATCTCACGCGCGGCGAAGTTGATGAGCGGCATCGCGGGCGGCCTCAGGCGTCCTGGAAGAGGTCGTCGATGGCGCGGCCGGCCGAGCTCTCGAAGTCGGCGTCCATGGCCGGCGTCTCTTCGTCCTCGTCGACCTCGAAGATCTGACGGAGGACCTCGACGGCCCGCTGCGTGTAGAGGCGGACCTTGCCGACCTGCGTCTCGCGCCCGAAGGTCACGATGAGGAGCACCTGCTCGGTGACCTGGGTGACGTGCAGGTTGAGGGCCCGCCCCTCGTGGAAGAGGAGCGTGAACTCGTTCTCGTCGAGGATGCGCGCCAGCTGCTGGGTGGCGGCGAACGAGCTCGCCGCCAGGGAGGCCAGCGAGAGGGTCTCCGGGTGGTACTCGTCGGAGGCCGTCGTGATCGGCTGGCCGGAGGTGCTGATGAGGGCGAGGAAGGTGGAGCCGGAGACCTCCTTGAGCTTCTGGAGGAGGTCGTCGCAGAGGTCCAGCTGGCGGTCGTTGATGACCAGACCCTTGCGTTTTGTCACGAACGCTCCCTTCCCTCGAGCCCGCGGCCGCGCAAGTATACATCAGGCGTTGTCAGGCCTGACGGCGTGGCCCGCGGCTGCGGCCGCCTTCTCACCTATCGGCTGCAGGCCGGGCCAGCATGAGCCTCGCCGTGGCCTGGTGAAGCGTCATGCTCGGCCGGGCAGAGCGTGATGCCGAAGCCGACAGGAGTGTTGCGCGCGTCACGACTCCCGAAAGGCTCATCGGCGAGCCGCCCGCAGGGCCGAGCCTGTGGACGCCCGCAGGCCTGACCCTCGAGCGGCGTGCAGGGCTCAGCCTCGAGCGGCCTGCAGGGCTCAGCCTCAGGGGGCGCTCGAGTCTCGAGCGCGAGTCGAGGCTTGACCTCGCGGCCGGGGAAGGAGGGGACGGGCGCCGGCAGGCGAAGCTCACGGTACGGCGCCCGGGGAGGGAGAAGGGGCGCCGCTGGCCTCGCGTCGCAGGCTGCGAGTGACGGGGGAGTGTGATGTACTGTCGGACGGGACACGCAGGGAGCCGCCGCGACCATGAGCCTCGAAGGAGACCTCAGAGAGCTGCCGCTCGCC
>JAZBOM010000196.1:0-2463 GCA_036351205.1 Thermoleophilia bacterium
AGCCGCCGCGCCCGCCCCACGGCCCTGCTCCTGCCGCGCCCTCAGCGCGCCCTGTTCACCCTCGTCCCCTCCTCGCCGACCGCCGCCGCCGGACCCGCCAACGGACCCGCCGGCGCGGCCGGCCCCGATCCCTCGTGCAAGCCCGATCCCGCAGACACCCGCACCCCCGGAGGACGCCCATGAGCTCCGCGATCACCGCCGTCCACGCCCGCCAGATCCTCGATTGCCGGGGCTACCCGACCGTCCAGGTCGACGTCTGGGCGGGCGCCGCGCCCGGCGAGCCCCGCGCCTTCCACGGCCGCGCCGCCGTGCCCTCCGGCCGGTCGACCGGCGCCGCCGAGGCCGTCGAGCTGCGCGACGGCGGCGACGCCTACCGGGGCTTCGGCGTGACCCGTGCCGTGGCCAACGTGAACGAGGCCATAGGTCCAGCCGTGACCGGCCGCGACGTCCAGGACCAGGCCGGCCTCGACGCCTTTCTCCGTGACCTCGACGGCACCCCCCGCAAGGCCCGCCTCGGCGCCAACGCGCTCGCCGGCGTATCGCTGGCGGCGGCGCACTGCGCCGCCGCCGTCCGCGGCCTGCCGCTGCACCGCTCGCTGAACGGGCGCTCGCGCGTCCTCCCCGTGCCGCTCATCAACCTCGTCGGCGGCGGCCGTCTCACCTCCAACGACCTGGCCTTCCAGGAGTTCGTCATGATGCCGGTCGGGGCGCGCTCCTTCGCCGAGGCGATCCGCATGGCCAGCGAGTGTCACATGGCCCTCGAGGAGATCGTCGTCTCGCGCTACGGCAAGCTCTCCGCCAACACCGGGGACGAGGGCGACTTCGCGACGCCCATCGTCGACGTGCGCGAGGCGCTGGCCGTGGTCCACGAGGGTGTCGCGGCCGCGGGCTACGCCGACGACGCCGTCTACGCCCTCGACTGTGCCGCGACGCACTTCTGGGACCCGGCGAGCGAGACCTACGCCGTGGGCGGGGAGCGGCTGTCCACCTCCGCGATGATCGACCTCTACCGCGAGCTCGTGCGCGACTTCGTCATCGCCAGCATCGAGGACCCGCTGCACGAGGAGGACTGGGAGGGTTGGGCGGAGCTCACCGCAGCGCTGCCCGACACCCAGTTCGTCGGCGACGACCTCCTCGTCACCGACCCGGCGCGCGTACGCCGCGGTGTCGAGGCGGGCGCCGGCAACGCCCTGCTCTGGAAGTTCAACCAGATCGGCACCCTGACCGAGGCCTTCGAAGCCGCGCGCATCGCCGTGGCCTCCGGATGGGGCGTGTGCGTCAGCGAGCGTTCGGGCGAGACCGAGGACGCGAGCATCGCCGACTTCGTCGTGGCCCTCGACGCCGGGCAGATCAAGACCGGCTCGCCGGTGCGCGGCGAGCGCACGGCCAAGTACAACCGCCTGCTCGAGATCGAGGAGTGGCTGGGGGCCGACGCGGTCTACGCCGGACGCGAGTTCCGCCACGCCCCGAGCGCGGCGGCCGGCGGCTGACGTGGTGCGGTTCGAGGACGCCGCCGGGCTGACCGGGCACGGCCGCGAGGGCCTGCGCCGCGACGCGCTGGCGATCGCGGCGCAGGCCCTCGCCGCGGTCGACCCGGTGGCGGCGGCACGTCGCCTGCTGCGCCTCGAGGACGACGTGCTGCACATCGGCGACGACGCCTACGAGCTCGCCGGCCGCGACGTCTACGTGCTCGGCGCCGGCAAGGCGACCATCGGGCTCGCCGCGCTGCTCGACGAGCTCCTCGGCGCGCGCCTGCGCGCCGGCGCCGTCGTCGTCAAGCGCGGCCAGGGCCGCCCGCTGCGCCACATCGAGGTCATGGAAGCCTCGCACCCGGTGCCCGACGAGGACAGCCTGCGCGCCGGCGAGCGCCTGCTCGAGCTCGCCGGGCAGGCGCGACCCGAAGACCTGGTGATCGCCGTCGTCACCGGCGGCAGCTCGGCCCTCGCCGTCGTCCCGGCCGAGGGCATCACCCTCGCGGACAAGGTGGCGACGAACCGCCTGCTGCTTGCCTCCGGTCTCGACATCGTGCGCATGAACGACGTGCGCAAACACATCTCCCGCCTGAAGGGAGGGCGCCTCGCGGCCGCCTGCGGCTGCGAGATCGTGAACCTCACCGTGTCGGACGTCGTCGGCGACCCGCCCGACTACTTCACCGACCTGACGGCCGCCGACCGCTCGACGTTCGCCGACGCGGCCGCCGCGTGCGAAGCCGCCGGACTCTGGGAGCGACTGCCGGCGGCCGTCGCGGCGCACCTCCGCCGCGCCGATACTGCAGCCGAGACCGTCAAGGACCTGCCCCGCGTCCACGACCACATCGTCGCCACCTCCGCGATCATGTGCGAGGCGGCCGCGACGGCCGCACGCGCCCTCGGCTACCGCGCCGAGGTGCTCACGCTGGAGCTCGAGGGCGAGAGCGCCGCAGCCGGGCGGTGGATGGCCGATCGGCTGCGCGTGGCCGGCGCG
>JAZBOM010000197.1:0-5426 GCA_036351205.1 Thermoleophilia bacterium
CGACGGGCTCGAGGCCGTGTCGCGCACGCAGCCGCTCGAGCACGAGCGGCGCCGGCACCATGCGCCCGTCGAGGACGAGGCCGTGCCCAAGGGCGACGTCGTCGCCGCGGCGCGGCTCGCCGGCGTCATGGCCGCCAAGCGCACCCACGAGCTGATCCCGCTCTGCCACCCGCTCGCCCTCACCTTCGTCGGCGTCGAGATCGAACCCGACGAGCGTCTCCCCGGCCTGCGGGTCGTGGCCGAGGCGCGCCTGCGCGGGCGCACGGGCGTCGAGATGGAGGCGCTGGTGGCGGCGTCGGTCGCGGCGCTGACCGTGTACGACATGTGCAAGGCGATCGACCGCGCCATGGAGGTCGGCCCCGTCCGTCTGCTCGAGAAGAGCGGCGGCCGGAGCGGCCACTGGCGGCGGAGCCCGGAGGCGGCTCGAGACGCCGATCACACGGACGGAGCCCGAAGCGCCGGCCGCACGGAGGGCGGGGCGTGACCCGCGCGCCCGACGGCCGCATCGTCTCGGTCAACGTCGCCCCCGAGAAGGGCGCGCGCAAGACCCCCGTCGAGGCGGCCACGCTGGTCGCCGGGCACGGCCTCGAGGGCGACGGCCACGCCGGGCCGGGCCACCGGCAGGTCAGCCTGCTCGCCCTGGAGAGCATCGACACCATGCGAGACTGCGGCCTCGACGTCGGGCCCGGCGACTTCGCCGAGAACCTCACCACCGAGGGCATCGCCGTCGTGCGCCTGCCCGTGGGCGCCCGGCTGCGGACGGGGGTGACGCGGCTCGAAGTGACGCAGATCGGCAAGGTCTGCCACGACCGCTGCGAGATCTTCCGTCAGGCGGGGGACTGCGTGATGCCGCGCGAGGGCATCTTCGCCCGGGTGCTCGAGGGCGGCGCCGTGCGCCCCGGCGACGAGCTCGTCGTCGAGGTCCCGACGCTGATCCGCGCCGCCGTGCTCACCGTCTCCGACAAGGGCTCGCGCGGCGAGCGCGAGGACGTGAGCGGCGACACCCTCGTCGAGCTTCTCGAGGGCGCCGGTGCGCTCGTGGCCGAGCGCGCCATCGTCCCCGACGAGCGCGAGGCGATCGCCGCCGAGCTCGCGCGCCTCGCCGACGACGTCCACGCCACCCTGGTGCTGACCACGGGCGGCACCGGGCTCACGAGCCGCGACGTCACGCCCGAGGCGACGCTCGCCGTGCTCGACCGGGAGGCGCCGGGCTTCGCCGAGGCGATGCGCTTCGGCTCGCTCGCCAAGACGCCCCACGCGATGCTCTCGCGGGCGGTCAGCGGGCTGCGCGGCCGCACGCTGATCGTCAACATGCCGGGCAGCCCGCGCGCCTGTCGCGAGCAGTTCGCGATGATCGCCCCGGCGCTGCCGCACGCGGTCGAGAAGCTCCTCGACCTCGGCGGTGACTGCGCCGCGCCGCTCGCCCCCGCGGAGTGAGCCCCGAGCGGGATCGCGAGCGGCAACTCGCCGACGAGGCGGCCGCACGCGCCGGCATCGAGCGCCGGGCGGCCGTCTCCCACGACCTGCCCCCCACGAGCGAGACCGTCGGCGCCGTGGTCGTGACGTTCAACGACGAAGCCCATGTCGCCGGCATGCTGCGCGCCCTTGTCAAGGAGGTCGCCGAGATCGTCGTCTGCGACCTCGGCTCCAAGGACCGCACGCTGGCGCTGCTCGCCGAGAGCCTCCCCGAGGTGCGGCGGCATCAGCTCCCGCTCGAGGCCGGGTTCGCGGCCGCGATCAACGAGGGCGCGCGCGAGCTGACTCAGCCGTACCTGCTGGTCCTTCACGGCGACGCCCGGCTGCGGCCCGGCGCCCTCGAGCGGCTGCACGGCCAGCTGCACGCGGGCGGGCGGCGTGCCGCCTGCTGCGGGCCGCGCATCACGGCGCCGGACGGTACCCTGGAGCTCTCTGCCGGCTTCCGGCCCACCGTGTGGCGGCGCTGGCGGGCGTGGTGGCGGACGGCCGTACCCCGGTCGCGCCGCGGGCGCAAGCGCACGCCGCGCCTCGCCTACGGCGCGCCGCCGATCCTGGCCGAGGTCGACTGGGTCAGCTGCGCGGCGGCGCTGCTACGCCGCGAGGCCTTCGACGAGGTGGGCGGCATGGACGAGGGCTTCTTCCTCGCCTGGGCCGACGTCGACCTCGGGCTGCGACTGCGGCGCGCCGGCTGGCGGACCTACTGCGAGCCGCGGGCGCGCGCGATCCACCTGGACCGCGTCGAGGAGTCGCCCGAGTCGCGCCGCCGCGCCCGCCGCCGGTTCGCCCGCAAGCACGGGCTCGTCGCGCGGCTGCGCCGCGCGTCCTGAGGCCGGCGCCGGACGGAGGCGCGCCGCGGCGCGCCCGGATGTGCGCGAGACTGCGCCGGCCGCGGCCGCGCAGGCGGCCGCGGCGCCCCGCCCGAAGAGGGTCAGGGCGCGACGCGCTGGCGCTGCCGGTAGGAGAGGAATGCGGCCACCGCGGCGTCGGCGTCCTCGACGGCGCGGCGGTGGCCGGCCGCGAGCCGGTCCCCGACGCTCTGCCGGGTCACGCCGAGCCGCTCGGCGACGGCCCGCTGGTGGCCGAGCTCGCGGTAGGCGGCGATCGCCTCCCACTGCTTGGGCGTGCGGGCCTGCAGGAGAGGGTCGACCAGCCGGCAGACCGCGGAGAGGAGCACGTCGCCCGCGTCGCCGGCGCCTACGTAGCGGGTCAGGCCGCGGTCGCGGGCGGCGAGGCCGAGCGCCTCGCGGGCGTTCGTGTAGGCGTCGCCGCCGTCGCGCGTCGTCGCCGCGAGACCGATGCCGACGCCCACGCGCACCACCGATGGGGCGACCGCCTCGCGCAGGACGCTGACGAGCAGCGGCGACTGCGCGGGGTCGTCGAGCACGCCGTCGATGCGTCCGTCGGGAGCGATGGAGAAGGGTTCCGCGAGCGCGGGCTCGAAGAGGCGGTTGAGCCGGTCGAGGACGGGCCTGACGGCGGCGACACCGGGGCCTTCGGCTGCGGGGTCCGCCGGGGTCAGGAGGTCGCCGAGGATCACGGCGATGACCCTGATGTCGCGACGCCTGGTGAGCGGCATGCTGCTAGCTACGCCGCGGTGAGGTGCGAATCCTGCCGGGGCGGCGGCCGGGAGGGGCATTGTGTGGGTCTGCACCATGAGGACGATGCAAATGGCATCGCCCGCCGTCTGTCGCTACACTTGGGGGCCAACGGTCTCGAGCGCGGGGGTATCGAGGTGAACACGAAGGCGCGTACGCGGCTCCTCATCGCCACGGGCGTGATCGTCGCGGTGTTCGTCGTCGGCGTGGTCTACGTGGTCAGCCGCGAAGGGGCCTACTACCGTCAGGTCGCCGAGCTGGCCGGCGGCGAGTACGTCGGCAAGAACGTCAAGGTCGGCGGGCGCGTCCTCGGCGACAGCGTCACGCGCGACGACTCCGGTCTCGTCTTCGACATTCAGGACCTGACCGGTCAGGCCGATACGGTCAAGGTGGAGTACGACGGCCAGGTGCCCGACACGTTCGGGCCGGGGGCCGATGTCGTCGTGCTGGGGACGTACTCGGAGTCCGCTGCGGGAGGGCTCATCACGGCCAGCCAGGTGCAGACCAAGTGCCCGTCCAAGTACGAGGGCGCGGGCACGACGCCGACCGCCACGCCGGCGCCCTGAGAGGGCGGGCCGGTGCTGCTCCTCGGACGTCTCGCCCTCTCCCTCGGCCTCGTGCTGGCGGTGGCCGCTGCCGTCTTCCTCGCCTACGGCATGAAGACGTCGCGCCGCGACTTCATCCGCAACGGGTACTACGCGACCTACGGCTTCGCCCTCGCCGTGGTGATCGCCTCGGTCGTCCTGCTGCAGGCCTTCCTGCGCGCCGACCTCGGCTTCGCCTACGTCTTCGAGAACTCCGACCCGAGCCTCTCGACCTTCTACCGCATCGCCGGCTTCTGGGCCGGTCAGGAGGGGTCCTTCCTGCTCTGGCTGCTCATGCTGGCCGCCGTGGCGGTGGTGATCGCCGCCGCCGACCTGACGCGGCTGCGCCGCCTGGTGGCGGGGGCCGTGATGGTCCTGGCCGGCAACGTCGCGCTCTTCGCCGCCCTCATGGTGCTCGACGAGGGCTCGAACCCCTTCCTCGCGACGCCGGCGGGCGCCGGCTCGCCGATCGGCCTCAACCCGCTGCTCCTGCACCCGGCCATGGTGCTGCACCCGCCGGCGCTCTTCGCCGGGTACGTCGGCTTCGCCGTGCCGTTCGCCTTCGCCGTCTCGGCGCTGCTGCTCGGGCGTGCCGACCGCGAATGGGTCGTCGGCGCCCGCCGCTGGGCCGTCGGCGGCTGGCTCATGCTCTCCCTCGGCATCGGCCTCGGCGCCTGGTGGGCCTACGTCGTGCTCGCCTTCGGCGGCTACTGGGCCTGGGACCCGGTCGAGAACACCTCGCTCGTCCCCTGGCTCACCGGCACCGCGCTGCTGCACTCCATGACGATGTACGCGCGGCGCGGCATCTTCAAGCGCTGGGCGCTGGGGCTCGCGGCGGCGACCTTCTGGCTCACGCTGATCGCCACGTGGACGACGCGCACCGGGGTGATCCAGTCGGTGCACGCCTTCGGCCAGCGCCCCCTTCTCGTCTGGTTCCTCACCGGCGTGGTGGTCGGGGTCGCGATCCTCAGCGCCGCCCTCATCGCCTGGCGCTGGCGGCGCTTCGAGAGCGACCGCGAGTTCGAGTCGCTGGCCTCGCGCGAGTTCATCTACCACCTCATGAACCTGACCTTCACGATGTTCGCCCTGGCGGTCGGGTTCTCGACCGTGCTCGTGCCGCTGCTCTTCGAGCGCACGGTCGGGCCGGCGACCTACGACCTCTTCGCCCAGCCTCTCGGCGTCGTGACCCTGGCGCTGATCGCCGTGTGCCCGCTCTTCGCCTGGCGGCGGACCGACGGCACGGCGTTGCGCCGCTCCCTCGTCCTTCCTCTCGCGGTCGCCGCGCTCTGCGTACCGCTGTGGCTGTTCCTCGGCTTCCAGTCGAACCTCTGGGGCTTCGCCGGCTTCGTCGTCTGCGGCTTCTCGTTCGGCGCGGTGCTGCAGTTCGTCCTCGTGTCGGCGCGGCGCGGGGCCGGCGCCCGTCCCTGGACGGCCGGGTTACGCCGCGCCCTCCTCGGGAGTCGCACGCGCACGGCCGGCTACATCGCCCATCTGGGCATGGTGCTCGTCATCGCCGGCCTGCTGGGCTCGGCCGTCTACCAGGCCGAGACCAGCTCGACGGTCCCCGCGACGCCGGGGACGGCCGTCGAGGCCGGCGACTACACGTTGATGTTCACCGGCATGCGCAGCGAGTCGGGGGCGCAAGGGTCGCTGCGCACCTACGCGGCCTTCGACGTCTTCTCCGCCGGCGGCGACCGGGTCGGGACCGTCGAGCCGCACACCGACATCTACCCGACGGGCATGTCGGCGGTGCGCGCCGTGATCCTCGGGC
>JAZBOM010000198.1:0-2771 GCA_036351205.1 Thermoleophilia bacterium
TCCTCGTCGCCGACCGCGGGCTGGCCGGGCTCGTCGTCCTCGCGCGCAACGAGGCTCAGCGGCTCGACGGCCAGCGCCTGACGGTGGGCGCCGGGGCGGAGCTGCCCGCGGTGGTGGCCGGCCTCGCCGAGGGCGGCCTGGCCGGCCTCGAGTACGCGGGCAACATCCCGGGCTCGGTCGGCGGCGCCGTCGTCGGCAACGCCGGGGCGTACGGCCGCGCGGTCGGCGACGTGCTCGTGACCACCCGCCTGCTCGACGGCGGGCGGGTCCGCGACTCCGGCCCCGAGGAGCTCGAGTTCGGCTACCGCACGAGCGCGCTCAAGAGCCGCCGCGACGTCGTCGTGCTCGAGGCGACCTTCGCCCTCACGAGCGGAGAGCGCGGCGCCCTGCTCGATGAGATCGCCCGCGACGCCGAGCTGCGCCGCACCAAGCACCCGCTCGAGTACGGCTCCTGCGGCAGCTACTTCAAGAACCCGTCGCGCGAGCTGCCGGCGGCGAAGCTCATCGAGGAGGCCGGGCTCAAGGGCCTCACCGTCGGGCGCGCCCAGGTGAGCACGAAGCACGCCAACTTCCTCGTCGCCCTGCCGGGCGCGAAGGCGACCGACGTCCTTGCTCTCTCCGATGAGGTCAAGCGCCGTGTGCGCGAGCAGTCGGGCGTCGAGCTCGTCGAGGAGGTCCGCCGGCTCGGCTTCGACGCCGGCGGCGACCCGGCCTGAGCGCCCGGCTATACTGACGCCGGCGGCGGCGAACCGCCGGCGCACGGGACGCGTCTCTCTCTCAGGAGGTCGAGGATCGACGAGCTGCCCCCCGGCCTGGTCGACCGGCTCCGCCGGGCGCAGCCCGAGGCGCGCGCCGCCTTCTTCCGCCGGTACGCGGCCCAGGTGCACCGCATCCTCTTCCTCCAGGGGTACTGCGACGAGGTGGACGACGCCGTGCAAGAGGTCTTCATCAAGGTGTTCCGGGCTGAGCTCCCGGCCGAGGAGGTCTTCCTCGGGTGGTTCTACCGGCTCATCCTCAACACCGGCCGCGACCTCGGCCGGCGGCGCCGTACCCGGCAGGGCCTCGCCCAGCGGCTCGAGCAGGTCGCCCCGGCGCGGCCGCACGACGAGGCGCCGCGGGTCGCCGCAGACCCGGCCCTGCGGGCCGCGCTCGGCGACCTCGCCCCCGAGCTGCGCGAGGCCGTCGCCCTGCGCTACTTCGCCGACCTCCCGCTGGAGGCGATCGCCGCCGCCCAGGACGTCCCGCTGGGCACGGTCAAGTCGCGCCTGCACACCGCGATGAAGCGGCTGCGCGAGGCGCTCGAGACACACGGGTTCGTCCATGACTGACACGCCGGACAAGAACAGGGATGCGAACCTGCCCGACGAGGGCGCGCGATTGAACGTGCCCGACGAGCGCACGCTCTTCGACGACGACCGGTTGCTGACGTACGCCCTGGGCCTCGAGGACGACGCCGAGCTCGCGGCTGCACTCGCCGAGGACGAGGGGCTGCGGCGCCGGCTGGAGGCGCTGCAGGCCGGCCTCGACGACGTCGGGGCCGGACTCGAGCGCCTGGTCCCGGCGCCCGACGAGACCTACGCCGACCCGGCGGCGGCGCGCTGGGACGGGCTGCGCCCGTTCTTGGCGCCGCCCCCCGAGCGCCGGCCCGCCCGCCGCCGCTGGCGCGTGCTCGTGCCGGCCCTCGGCGCGATCCTCGCCGTCGCCGTCGTCGGCGCCTTCGCCCTGCGCGACGGCCCGATCGGCGGCCAGAGGGCGACCGAGGAGTCCGGCACGGCCGCCGAGTCCGCCGACGCACCCACCGTCGGGGCCGACACCTCCAAGTCCGCGTACGGCGCCGCCGACCTGGCGGCCGACCTCGAGCTCTACGAGACGGCCTTCGTCGGCCGGGCCGGCGAGGTCGCCGACGGCCGCCAGCGCTTCACGGTCGTCCGCCGCTTCAAGGGTCTCGTGACCGACGACATCTACCTCGAAGTGGTCGACCGGCCGCTCGATCCCGGCGGGCTCGCGATCGTGCTTCTCGGCCCGGTCTCGGACGAACAGGTACTGTCGGGCGGCGCGGGCGAGGCCGTGCCGTACGAGTATCAGGGGATCGAGGCGCTCGCCCGGCCGCTGCCGCCCGACGTCGACCCCGACGACCTCGCACCCTGACAGCCCTGGACCGGCCGCGCCGTAGGGCCTCCCGAAGGGACCCAGGAGTCGATCGCGCCCCGGTTGTCACGGCCGCGTTCGCTCGCCCGGCCCGGCGGCCCGTCCGCGACGTCCCCGCCCCCCGTGTCGGGCGGCTGGTAGACTCCTCCCGTTCGCGAGGGGACTCCCGCGGGAGTCGAACGGACGGGGGCGCATGAGCGGTCTGCTGCACGACAAGAACATCCTCGTGATGGGCGCGGCCAACCAGCGTTCCATCGCCTGGTCGATCGCCGAGGCGATCCACCGCGAGGGAGGGCACGTCGCCCTCACCTACCAGGCCGAGCGTCTCAGGGGACGCGTCACCCGCCTGGCGGACGAGCTCGGCGGCGCGCCGATGATCGAGTGCGACGTGGCCGACGACGACGCCGTGCGGCGCGCCGTCGACCGGCTCGCCGAGACGATGCCCGTCCTGCACGGCATCGTCCACAGCATCGCCTGGGCCCCGGCCGAGGACCTGCAGGGCAGCTTCGTCGAGACCACGCGCACCGGCTTCGCCCAGGCCAACGACATCAGCTCGTACTCGCTCATCGCCGTCGCCCGCGAGGCGCGCCGCCTCATGACCGCCGGCGGCGCCGTCGTCACGA
>JAZBOM010000199.1:0-2030 GCA_036351205.1 Thermoleophilia bacterium
CCCCCGGGTCGCACCCCCCGCGAGCGTGAGGTGACGCCGGTGGAGCCGAAGATCCCGACCCGCATGGGCGACGGGTTCATGGTCGAGATGACGCGCAGCGAGCTGCGCGCCGACATCGAGACGGCGACCGCCGAGGCGGCGCGCAAGGCGAAGTGCCCACCGCTCACCACCGACGAGCTCGACCATCTGCTCGTCATTTACGCCTCGCCGGCGTCGTTCACCGCCGTCGACATCGGCGACCAGGTCGTCCTCTCCTGCGACGGCGGCGGCAGCAAGATGACCGGCACCGACCTCCAGGACCTGCTCGAGAGCGAGCAGCGCCTCGGGCAGGACATCCTCGAGCTCTGGCACATCGAGTACAGCTACAAGGCGATCAAGACGATCCTGCCGTTCCAGCAGCAGCTGATGCAGAACGCACAGCTGATGCTCACCGCGCCGATCCAGTACGGTGCGCAGCCGAACCTCGCCTTCTACTCCAAGCCCGACGGCCCGGCCGACAACTGGTTCGAGCTGCTCCCCCAGGGCCGCATCGCCGAGGCCAAGGCGGCCATCGAGGTGGCGATGGAGCACGCGACCAAGGACTTCGTCTACGTGAGCGACGGCATGATGGAGGCCGGCGCCGACGGCATGGACTTCGACACCACCGGCGGCGCCGGCGACGCCGATCTCTTCAGCACGCTGCGCGCGGTGAAGCACGTGCGCGAGAGGTGGCCGGAGGCGGGCATCGAGGTCGGCATGGCCGGCGAGTTCGTGATCGGCGTGCACGGCGAGCTCGAGTGGGAGGGCCGCCGGCTCGCCGGCATGTGGCCCAAGGACCAGCTCGAGGTCGCCCAGGACGCCGGGGCGACGCTCTTCGGCCCGGCGGTGAACATCCGCACCTCCAAGAGCTGCGCCTGGAACGCCGCCTTCTCGCTCACCGTCATGAAGCCCTGCATGGACGTGGCGCGCATCCCGGTGCACCCCAACGTCGGGCAGGGCGTCTGCGGAGTGCCGGTCAACGGCTACCCCGGCGAGGACGCCTCGTCGCGGGCGGCCAAGGCCTGCGTCGAGATCCTGCGCTGCGACGGGTTGTAGGTCGGCTCGGGTGACTCCAGGGGCATGGACGTCACCCACGCGCTCGCCGCCGGCATGGGCGGTATCCGGACGGCCGGAGATCTGGTGGCCCGGATGCAGATGTCGCGGGGCATGCGTCTCAAGGAAGCGAAGGAGTACGTGGCCGGCAAGCTGGGCTGCGGGGTGCGCGACCTGAGCGACAGCTACGCCATGGAGCAGCTGAGGGGCGATCTGGGGCTGGGGAGGATCCTCGACCACTCCAACCTGCACCCCGGCGAACCCAACGCGATGTACGCCAAGTTCCGCATCGCCGAGCTGCTCGGCCTGCGCATCAATTCGGTCGAACGATTCAAGGACCTGGCGGGTCTCTGACGATACAAGGGACGGTGGGGCGGCCGGCGGCGGGGGCCACGGTCGCCCCGCCGTCTTTCTCGCGCCGTGCAGACGGACGGCGCGGACGGTCCGGACCGGGAGACGCATATGTCGAAGAGCTCGACGGCTCGCGGCGCCGTGTCGAGGAGCGCGGCGTTGGCCCTGGCGCTCGTCGTCTCCGCCGCTTGCCTCATCTGCGCCTGCGGCGGAGAGGCCGCCGAGCCGGTCACGGCGCCGCTCGACCAGGCGAAGGACCTCGCGGCGAAGGCCGCCGTGCTGGCCATCGCGACCGGCGTCAAGGCGCACGTGGCGACGACCGGCGAGGCGCCGGCGGAGGCGAGCCAGGCAACGCTCGGCGCCTTCGTGAGCCCCTGGCCCGACAACCCGTTCATCGGCGCACCGATGCAGGCGGGCTCGAGCCCCGGCGACTACGTCTACCGCCAACTGAGCGGCGGCGCCTACGAGCTCTCCGTGCATCTCTCGGACGGGACGCTGTCGCCGGCGCCGTGACGGGCGCCGGCCCCGCGGGGTCGTGAGCGGCGCCGAACCGCAGCACCTCTGAAGACCTCACTGCCCGGCGCCGTGACGGGGGCCGGCCCTGCGCG
>JAZBOM010000200.1:0-12807 GCA_036351205.1 Thermoleophilia bacterium
CCGACCGACGAGCTGCGCGACCCCGTGTTCGTCGCCAACCCGCGCGACCGCTGCTACCACTGCAAGGCGCACCTCTTCGACGGGATCGCCGCCGTGGCCCGCGAGCGCGGCCGTGCCGCGCTCGTCGACGGCGTCAACCTCGACGACCTCGCCGACCACCGGCCGGGCATGCGTGCGACCGACGAGCGCGGCGTGGTCCACCCCCTGCTCGAGGCCGGGGTGGGCAAGGCCCAGGTCCGCCGCCTGGCGCGTCGCCTGGGCCTCGCCGCGTGGGACGCGCCGCAGCAGGCCTGCCTCGCCTCGCGCTTCCCCTACGGGGAACCGATCGACGAGGAAAAGCTGCGGCGTGTCGCCGCGGCCGAGGCGGTGCTCCGCGAGCTCGGCTTCCGGCAGTGCCGCGTGCGCCACCACGGCCCGCTGGCCCGGGTCGAGGTCGAGGCCGGCGAGATCGGGCGCGCCGCGGGGGCCGCGCGGGAGACCATCGCGCGGCGGCTGCACACCCTCGGCTTCACCTACGTGACGCTCGACCTCGACGGCTTCCGCTCAGGCAGCCTGAACGAAGCGCCGGCGCCGGGGGGCGCCGCGGACGGCCGCACCTGACGGCGCAGCCCTCCGGGCTCCGGCCGCGCCGGCGGCCGGAGGCACCTGACGGCGCGGCCCTCCGGGGTCCGGTCGCGGCGTGGTAGCGTACGACGGTGTGCGGAGAGGCGGCGGCCCGCCGCCACATCGGCGACACGAGGAGGTGACGGCCGTGGTGCGCAAGCTGCTGGGTCTGGCGACGTTGGGGGTCGCCGGCTGCTGGTACCTGGGGAGGGAGGCGCGCGGCTGTCACATCGCGAGCCGCGCCGTCGAAGAGATCTCACGCGACGTCACCGCCGTCTGCGAGCGCGACCCGGCGGCCACCAACAAGCTCGAGATCATCACGTCCTACTCGGGGCTGCACGCGCTCTGGCTCCACCGTCTGGCGCACAAGCTGTGGCGCGAGGGCGTCCCGGTCATGCCCCGCTGGATCTCGCAGTTCAACCGCTTCCTGACCGGCATCGAGATCCACCCCGGGGCGCGCATCGGCCACGGCTTCTTCATCGACCACGGCTCCGGGGTCGTGATCGGCGAGACGACCGAGGTCGGCGACAACGTCACGCTGTATCAGGGGGTGACGCTGGGCGGCACCGGCAAGGAGACCGGCAAGCGGCACCCGACCGTGGGCGACAACGTGGTCGTGGGCGCCGGCGCCAAGGTGCTGGGTTCGGTGCGCGTCGGCGACAACGCCAAGATCGGCGCCGGCAGCGTCGTCGTCAGCGACGTGCCGCGCAATTCGACGGTCGTCGGCAACCCGGGGCGCCCGGTGCTGCTCGAGGGCCAGCGCGTCGGCATCCCCGACATCGACTACCGCCATCTGCCCGACCCCGTGGCGGAGGCGTTCAAGTGCCTCGTGGCGCGCATCGTCGAGATGGAGAACGAGCTCGACGAGATCCACCCCGACCGCCGGGGGACGCGCCGGGAGGCTGTGGCCGCGACCGAGAGGGTGCTGAAGGACCTGCTGCACTTCGAAGCGGGCGCGGGGATCTGAGGAGGGCGAGATGGCGAAGGGTGAGGGACGGCTGGTGCCGGTCGACGAGCTGCCGCGGCGCTCGCGGCACGGCAAGTACGCCCGCGTGCTCGAGGACTTCCTGCGCGGGCGCGCGCGCCACGCGAGGTACGAGACCGACGCCAAGGCCTCGAACGTCGCGGCGGCGCTGCGCGCCGCCGCCCGCTCGTCGGGCGCCGGCGTCGCCGTCAAGGTCATCAACGGCGAGGTGTACCTTTCCCGGGAGTGAGCTGCCGGTGTGCTACCATGACCGCCCGGGAGACTCTGAACGGAGCGTGATCACACCATGAGCCAGATACGTCGCCTCGTGCTCGACGTGCTCAAGCCGCACCAGCCGACGATGCTCACCCTGGCCACCAAGCTCGGTGACCTCGAGGGCGTGCACGGTGTCGACATCACCCTGTTCGAGATCGACAACAAGGTCGAGAACATCAAGATCACCCTGGAGGGCGAGGACATCGACTTCCAGGATGTCTCCGAGGTCGTCCAGGACGCGGGCGGCAGCATCCACTCGATCGACAAGGTCTCGACCGGCCGCCGGCTCATCGAAGAGGCCGAG
The DNA here is from genome assembly GCA_036351205.1 of Thermoleophilia bacterium. Taxonomy (GTDB): domain Bacteria; phylum Actinomycetota; class Thermoleophilia; order UBA2241; family UBA2241; genus UBA2241. Next base: position 2,148 of record JAZBOM010000200.1, read on the forward strand.
ACGCCGCAGGACGCCGGCGCCCGCTGGATGCGCTGAGCGCCGGGTCCCGGGCGCAGCGTAGATGACCGGCAGGGCCACGCCCCCTCTCACGGCGCGCCTGCAGGGGTGGTCCCGCACCCTGCGCCAGTACCACGAGATCTCCGGGGTCGGCGAGATCACCCGGCGCTACTTCGCGATGAACGGCTTCGACGGCGTCCTGACGACGCTCGGGGTGCTCGCCGGGGCGTACCTCGGCGGCGTCGACCAGGCGCGCGCCGTCGTCGTGCTCGTGGTGACGACGGCGGTGGCGATGGGCGTGTCCGGGGCCTACGGCTCGTACATGGTCGAGAGCGCCGAGCGCGGCCGCGCCCTGCGCGAGCTCGAGGAGTCCACGCTCACCAGCCTCAGCGACACGACGATCGGCGAGGCGTCCCGCTACGCCTCGGTCGTGGTCAGCGCAGTCACCGGGGGGGCGCCGTTCCTCGCCGGCATGGTGGCCGTGACACCGTTCCTGTTCATCGCTCTGTGGTCTGTGGACACGGCCTACTACCTCGCCGTGGCGGTGGCCTTCGCCGAGCTCTTCCTGCTGGGGGCGTTCCTCGGCCGCGTGTCGAAGGAGCGCATCTGGGGCTACGCGCTGCGGCTCGTCGCCGGCGGCGTCCTCGCCCTCGGCCTCAGTCTGGCCCTCGGGAAGGGAGTCGGGTGACGGTCCCCGCGCCACGGCCGTCGGCGGGCCTCGCCGAGCGGCTCCTCGACGGCCTCAACGAACCGCAGCGGGCGGCCGTGACGCACGGCGACGGCCCCCTGCTCGTACTCGCGGGGCCCGGCTCCGGCAAGACCCGGGTGCTCACCCACCGCGTCGCCCACCTGATCGCCGCCCACGGCGCACGGCCCGACGAGATCGTCGCCATCACCTTCACCAACAAGGCCGCCGGCGAGATGAAGGCCCGCATCGAGGGTCTCGTCGGCGGCATCGCCCGCACCATGTGGATCAGCACCTTCCACTCGATGTGCGCGCGCATCCTGCGCCGCGAGGCGCAGCGCCTCGGGTATCGGTCGACCTTCTCCATCCACGACGAGGACGACCGCCGCCGCCTCATCAAGCGCTGCCTCGGGGACCTCGACATCGACCCCAAGAGGGTGCCGCCCGAGGCCGTGGCGCGCCAGATCAGCGACGCCAAGAACCAGCTGCTCGACGCGGCCGCCTACCGCGAGAAGGTGGCCGGCTTCCTCGCCGAGTCGGCGGCCGAGGTCTACGAGCGCTACGAGCGCGAGCTGGCGGCGATGAACGCCATGGACTTCGACGACCTGCTGATGAAGACCGTGGGGCTGCTCGACCGCTTCCCCGAGCGCCGGCGTCACTACCAGCAGGCCTTCCGCTACATCCTGGTCGACGAGTACCAGGACACGAACCACGCCCAGTACCGGCTGGCCAGCATCCTCGCCGAGGAGCACCGCAACCTCATGGTCGTCGGCGACGACGACCAGTCCATCTACTCCTGGCGCGGCGCCGACATCCGCAACATCCTCGAGTTCGAGCGCGACTACCCCGAGGCGACGGTGATCCGTCTCGAGCAGAACTACCGCTCCACGCAGCGCATCCTCGACGTCGCCAACGCCGTCGTCACCCACAACCGCAAGCGCAAGGGCAAGCGCCTGTGGACGCCGCGCGGGGAGGGGGCGCCGGTGCGCGTCGTCGAGGTCAACGACGAGCGCGCCGAGGCGCAGTTCGTCGCCAGCGAGGTGCAGAAGCTGCTCGAGGGCGACGCCGGGGGGCGGGCGTACGCGCCGCGCGAGGTCGCCGTCCTCTACCGCACCAACGCCCAGTCACGCGTGCTCGAGGAGCAGTTCGGCCGCTACGCCATCGGCTACCAGGTCATCGGCGGGCCCAAGTTCTACGAGCGCGCCGAGATCAGGGACGTGCTGGCCTACCTCACCGTCCTCGTTAACCCGGACGACGCCCAGCGCCTGCTGCGCATCGTCAACGTGCCGCGCCGGGGGCTCGGGTCGACGACGCTGCAGCGCCTGCAGCTCTACGCCGCCGGCGCCGGCGAGAGCCTGTGGGCGACCATGGGCGCCGCCGCCGACGTGCCCGGGCTCACGCCGGGGGCGGTCAAGGCGCTCGACGCCTTCGTCGCCCTCGTGCGCGGGCTGCAGGCCGGGGTCGGGGGCCGCCCGGTGGCCGAGGTCGTGCGCAGTGTGCTCGACGAGACCGGCTACGAGGAGGTGCTGCGCGAGCAGCGCACCCTCGAGGCCGAGGGCCGTCTCGAGAACCTCGAGGAGTTCGTGGGGGTCGCGGCCGAGTACGACCACCGCGCGACCGAGCCCTCCCTCGACGGCTTCCTCCAGGAGATCTCGCTCTACGCCGACGTCGACTCGTACGCCGACACCGGAGAGCTCATCACGCTGATGACGCTGCACAACGCCAAGGGGCTCGAGTTCCCGGTCGTGTTCGTCACCGGGATGGAGGAGGGCGTGTTCCCGCACCAGCGCTCGCTGGACGAGCAGAACCTCGAGGAGGAGCGCCGCCTCGCCTACGTCGGCATCACGCGCGCCATGGACCGGCTGTACCTGGTGCACGCCCGCGCGCGCAGCCTGTGGGGCGGGGCGCAGTACAACTTGCCGTCGCGCTTCCTCGGCGAGATCCCGGCGCACCTCGTCGAGCGTGAGGTCGTCGGTGGCGGCGCGGCGGCCTGGAGCGGCGCGGGCGCCTGGGGCGGGTCGTCGGGGTGGAGCGGCGGCGGCGGTGGCCGCGGGGCGTGGGACGACCGGCGGGGCGGCCGGCCGCCGCGCCGGTCGTACGGCGACGAGGTCGACGGCGCGTCGGGGCGCCGCATCACCGGGCTCGAGGGTCGCGGGCGCGACCTCGACAGCGAAGTCGTCGAGCAGTACTTCGCGCCCGGGGAGCGCGTGCTGCACGCCACCCTCGGCGAGGGCACGGTGCTCAACGTCGAGAGCGGCGGTATCGTGCTGGTGCGCTTCGAGAACGACGGCTCCGAACGCCGCCTCATGGCGAGCGTAGCCCCGCTGCGCAGACTGCGCGGATAGCCCGTCTGGGCCCGCGCAGCGGCGCGTCGTCAGGGCGCGAGCGGGGGGCCGAGCGCGAAGCTCACGATGCGCCACTCGTCGTCGACGCGCCCCAGCGCGATGTAGGCGTCGGTGGTGCCGTCGGGGCGCGTCTGCGCCGAGGGGGGGTCGACCCGGACCGCTGCCGTGAACTCGATCCTCGAGCTCCGGGGCAGCTTTCAGTAGTCGTCGCTCACCGTCAGGAGCGTGAGCCGCCGCGCCGGCGCCAAGCCGGCCAGGACCTGGTCGGCGAAGGCCGGATCGAGCATGCGGCGCACGGCGGCCGCCTCGCCGCCGTCGACGGCGGCGACGAAGGCGCGCACCAGGGCTTGCGCCTCGGCGGGCACGGGCTTGGTGCGCGCCTCGCCGGTCGCGCAGGCCTGGCCGCCGACGACGCTGGGCGACGCGCCGGCGGCGGTCGTGGTGGCACCGGCGCTCGCGGACGGACCCGGCACGGCAGGGCCGCCGCCGCAGGCGCCCACCAGCAGCGCGGCGCAGAGCACCGCGCCGGCGAGAGCCGGTGGGCGTCGGCCGGGGGACCGCACCATGGGCGGCCTCAGGGCCCCGTCCCGAAGTCGTCGATGAGCCAGCCCCCGTCGTCGCCCGGCACGAGGTAGGCGAAGAGCTGGCGCTCGCCGGCCTCGTCGCCCCACGGGCTGTCGCCGGGCCCGGGGTCGACGTACACGGTCATGCGCGCCAGCGTGCGCTCGCCGCCCTCCTCGGGCTGCAGTGTGACGTCGACGAGGCGCACCTCGCCGAGCGCCGTGTCGGCGCCACCGGCGTGGTTGTCGACGTAGCGTGGTGTGGCCACCCGGTCGAGGTCGCCGAACTGCCCGCGCTCGAGCATGCCGAGGTAGGCGACCAGGGCGTCGCGCGCCGTCGCCGGCGCGCCCGGTGCGGACGTCGTCGTCGCCGCCTCGTCGCCGCAGGCGCACAGCCCCAGGGGGAGGACGCTCAGGGCGACGAGCACCACGAACCGCAGGGCGGGGCCTGCGGCGACGCGCCGGCGCGTCGCCCGGCGAGCGTGGGTCGTGCCGTGTACGGGTGCGCTCATCGTCAGCCCTCCATGCTCGCCGGATCGTCCTCGCCTAGCGAAGCACGGCGGGCCGTGGGCCGCAAGATGACAATCGCCCGGGGCCGGGACCTCGCGTCCGCGCCGTCACCGTCGCGGCGTCTGCGGTAGAGTGAGCGACGACGTCCCCCCGAGCCCGGAAGGAAGGTCCCCATGGCCGTGCAGATCAGGCGCGACGGCGCCGTGGCGGTGGTCACCGTCGACCGTCCCGAGGCGTTGAACGCGCTCGACACCGCGACCAAGGAGCTGCTGCTCGAGGCCGTCCGTGAGCTCTCCGGGGACGACGCCGTGCGGGCGGTGGTCCTGACCGGCGCCGGCGACAAGGCGTTCGTCGCCGGGGCCGACATCGCCGAGATGAAAGACATGACCCCCGAGGAGGCGCGGCGGTCGGCGGCGCTCGGGCAGGCGGTCATGAGCGCCATCGAGGCCGCGCCCCAGCCCTGGATCGCCGCCGTCAACGGCTACGCCCTCGGCGGCGGCTGCGAGCTCGCGCTCGCCTGCGACCTGCGCATCGCCGCCGAGAACGCCAAGTTCGGCCAGCCCGAGATCGGTCTCGGCATCACGCCCGGTTTCGGCGGCACGCAGCGCCTGGTCCGCGTGGTCGGCATGGGCTGGGCCAGGCATCTCGTGCTCACCGGGCACCACGTGCGCGCCGACGTCGCGCTGCGCATCGGCCTCGTCCAGGCCGTGGTCCCGCGCGACGAACTCGCGGCCAAGGCCGGGGCTCTTGCCGACGAGCTGGCCTCCCACAGCCCGCTGGCGATGCGGTACTGCAAGGCCGCCGTCCAGGCCGCGGGCGACGCCGACCTCGAGACCGGGCAGACGATCGAGCGCGACCTGTTCGCCCTCTGCTTCGCGACCGAGGACCAGAAGGAGGCCATGGCCGCCTTCCTCGAGAAGCGCTCGCCCGAGATCAAGGGGCGCTGAGGCGCCGGGCGCCGCGGCGGCGCGGGGCGCCGCGGCGGGTCGGCTCGCGCCCGCCGCCGCGCATCGTCAAGAACGGCCGCCTCCGTGCCGACACAGGGAGGGATGGCTGAGCGAACGGGCAAGGCGGGCGCAGGTCTCCCGGGCGGCCGGCCGCGCGACATGCGCGCCGACCCCTACCTCAAGTCGATGCTCCTCGGCCTCATCGAGGACAGCTACCTCCACACCGGCACCTTCACCCAGTTCGCCGCCGAGATCCTCCAGGTCATCGTCTACGCGGTCACCGTCCCCGTAGCCTTCACGGAGGGCTTCCTCAAGGCGTACCTCTCCATCGACCGGGTGGAGGAGAGTGACGACGGGCAGATCAAGATCATCCCCAAGGCCGGCGCGTCCATCGAGGACATGATCCGCGACGTCGACGAGATCACCGCCCAGGTGGACCCGGGGGCGGTCTTCAACCCGGTGGTGCGCGCCAAGCTCGAGGCCGTCCACGACACCTCCAGCAAGGCGATGAAGTGGGACCTCGACCAGCTCTCGGCGATGGGGGACGCCGAGCTCATGGACGTGCTGCGCGAGATGCAGCGCGAGTCGGAGCGCATCGAGCGCGGCGAGAGCGACGGCGGCGCGGCCGACGACGAGGCGACCGACGTCGTGCGGCAGAAGCTCGCCACGATCCGCCGCAACGTCCGTCTCTTCCAGGCCCAACAGGCGACGCGCGTCGAGGCCGGGACCGTCGGCGGCGAGGCCGGGACCGTCGGCGGCGAGGCCGGCGGGGCCGCCGGCGACTCTGCGTCCACGCCGATCTGAGCCCGGCGGGTTGACCCCGCGCCTCGCCATGAGATAGTCCTGCTCCCGTGGGCAGCGCGCCAGGGCATTTCTCCGATCGTCTCGCCGAATCCATCCTGCGTCGCCGCAGCGTGGTCTGCGTGGGCCTCGATCCCATGCTCGAGCACCTGCCGCCCGAGCTGCTCGAGCGCTGGCGCGCGCGCGTGCCCGAGCTCGGCGACGAGGCCGCGGTGGCGGGTTGCTTCAGCGAGTTCTGCCGCGGCGTCGTCGCCGCGGTCACCGAGGTGGCGGCCTGCGTCAAGCCGCAGGCCGCCTTCTTCGAGCAGTACGGGGCCCCGGGCTGGCAGGCTCTGGCCGAGGTCGTCCGCAGCGCGCACGAGCACGAGCTCCCGGTGATCCTCGACGTCAAGCGCGGCGACATCGCCTCGACCGGCGTCGCGTACGCGCGCGCCGCGTTCGGGGGCGCGCCGGGGCTCACCGCCCCGGTCGGCGGTCTCGACGCCGACGCCGTCACCGTGAGCCCGTACCTCGGCGACGATTCGCTCGAGCCGTTCGTCGCCGCCACGGCCGAGGGGCGCGGTGTCTTCGTGCTCACGCGCACCAGCAATCCGGGCGCCGCCACGCTCCAGGAGCAGGAGACCGGGGGGCGCGCGTTGTATCTCCACGTGGCGGAGCTGGTCGCTCGCCTCGGGGCCGCGTCGACGGGTCGCTACGGGTATAGCGACGTCGGCGCCGTCGCCGGGGCGACCGCACCGGCGTCGCTGCGTGCGGTGCGCGACGTGCTGCCGCGGGCGTTCATCCTGGTCCCGGGCTATGGGGCCCAGGGGGGCGACGCGGTCGCGCTGCGGGGCATCGCGCAGGGCGCGGCGGCGGGCTTCGTGGTGAACGCGTCACGTTCGGTCATCTACGCGTGGCGCGAGACCGGCGCCGAGTATCGCGCCGCGGCCGCTGCGGCCGCCGAGGCGATGCGCGACGAGCTTGGGTCCTGGGGTCGAGGCGATGGCTGACGAGCACGACAGAGAGTTGTACGACGACGCCGATCCCGACGCGGCGCTCCGCCGGCTCGAGTCACTCGGGCGCGGTGGCGCCGCCCCCGGCGCGCGCGGGCGGCGCGAACCGTCGCCGCCGACGGAGCCGGTCGACCAGGCGCCGGCGGCCGCGCCCCGAGAGCAGCTGCCGCCCGACGCGCGCCAGCTGCCGCCCGACGCGCGCCCGCTGCCGGCCTCGCGCCGGCCGCGACCGGCTCTCGCTCCCGACCGCTCCGTGCGCCTCGCGCGACTGCTCGCGCCGGTCGTCTTCCTCGCCGCCGTGCTGGTGGTGTTCAGCCTGGCCTGGCGCGCCGGGGTCGTGGGCGACGGTGAGGGCGGCGCGCCCGTGGCGTCGCCCAGCCCGAAGGCGTCGGCGAAGAAGACACCGACCGAGGAGCCGACCGCCGAGCCCGACGCCGGCTCGGGGACCAAGACTTACACGGTGAAGGCGGGCGACACCCTCTCCGGCATCGCCGAGCGCTTCGACACGACCGTCACCGAACTCGAGGACCTGAACGCCGACCAGGACCTCCAGACGCTCAACCCCGGGCAGGAGCTGACGGTCCCCTCGCCGTAGCCCCGGCGCTTCTGCCCTCCCGGCGTCCGGTGCTGCCGGCGACCGTGCTTGCGCCTACCCCCGTCCTGGCGGCATGACGCGCTCGATGTGACCTGGCGGCCGGCGATCCGGCCGCTCCCGACAACGACCGATGCGACCCGGCGCGGATCGACGTGACCAGGTCTCGACCCTCACCGACCTGAGCGGATCTCGCCCGCGACCCTTGGGCGCGTCCACCGACGGCCCCGGCTGACGGCAGAGACGCCCCCGACCGATGACCCCGGCTGACCGTGCGGCCGCCGGCCTGTCTCCCGGTTTGGCGGCTTGTGGGAGATCACCCCACAAAGTGGGGTAATAGTATTGCAAAGTGGTGCAAGGTGGGGTAGAGTGGCCGCCATGCAGCGGCCGGTCCTGGTGGGGGAGTTCGAATGCACGCTCGATGCGAAGAACCGCATCGCGATCCCCGCACGCCTGCGCTCCGCGTTCGCCGAGGGCATCTACGTGACCCGAGGGCACGAGCGCTGCCTCGCGGCGTACCCGCCTGAGGGCTTCGAGCGCTTCCTCGAGGAGCAGACGCAGGGCGTCTCGACGCTGAAGAGCAAGGTCCGTGCCCTGGAGCGGTTCGCCGCCGCCAGCGCCGTCCACCAGGAGCTCGACCGCCAGGGGCGCATCACGCTGCCCGCCCGTCACCTGCAGTTCGCCGCCATCGGTCGCGAGACGACCGTCATCGGGGTCCGCGACCACATCGAGATCTGGGACCGCGCCGCCTGGGCGGCCTATCTGGCCCACCTTGAGGAGGAGGCCGATGCTACCGCAGACGAGCTTGCGACTCCGTGAGTACGAGATGGCGCTCGCCCACACGCCGGTCCTGCTCGAGGAGCTCGTCGAGCTGGTCGACCCGCGCCCCGGCGAGATCGCCGTGGATTGCACCTTCGGCGCCGGCGGTCACGCCCGCGCGGTCGCGGCGCGGCTGGGCGCCGATGGCCGACTGATCGCCTGCGACCGCGACCCGAGCGTGGCCGAGTACTACCACGAGGTGGCCGCTGCCGCGCCGTGCCCCGTCGAGCTCTATCACGGCGACTTCGCCGACGTCCTCGCCGAGCGTCCCGACGCTTCGGCGGACGTCGTCTACATGGACCTCGGGGTCTCCTCCATGCAGCTCGACCGGCGCGAGCGGGGCTTCTCGTACGCCTACGACGCGCCCCTCGACATGCGTATGGACCCCGAGGCGGGGGTGACGGCCGCCGACCTCGTCAACACCCTGTCGCAGGACGAGCTCACCGACATCTTCCGGCGCTACGGCGAGGAGCGCTACGCCAAGCCGATCGCCCGCGCCATCCTGAGGGAGCGCGAGCGGCACCCGCTCGAGTCGACGGGCGAGCTCGTCGGGCTCATCAAGCGCGCCATCCCGACGCCGGCCCGCTTCGGCGCCGGCAACCCGGCGCGGCGCGTCTTCCAGGCTCTGCGCATCGTCGTCAACGACGAGCTCGCCTCTCTGGCCCGCGGCCTCGCGGAGGCGCACCGCGTGCTGCGCCCCGGGGGGCGCGTGGCCGCCATCTCCTTCCACTCGCTCGAGGACCGCACGGTCAAGGAGGCCTTCGTGCGCTACAGCGCCGGCTGCATCTGCCCGCCGGGCCTGCCCATCTGCGTCTGCGGTCACGAACCGACGCTGCGGGTGCTGACGCGCCGGCCGGTGACACCGCGGGCGCGCGAGATCGAGGTCAACCCGCGCAGCGCCTCGGCGAAGCTGCGCGTCGCCGTCAGGATCTGACGGTCTCCGGCATGGCGGCGAGCGCACAGGCACGGACAGCGGCGGCGCCGGCGCGGCGCCGCGCCGGCGCCGCGCCGGCGCCGCGACCGTCCTCCGCGCCGGCGCCCGCACGCGCCCCACGATCGCGACCGGCGACACGCACGCGCGCCGTGCGCCTCCTCACCGTCTTCCTCATCGCTCTGACCACCCTGGCCGTGGGGCGCATCGCGCTCAGCTTCGCCGTCGTCCAGAAGACGATGGCGACCGAGGTCGTCGCCACCGAGCAGCGTCGTGTCGTGGCCGAGAACGCGCAGCTGGCCGCCGACGTGACCCGGCTCTCCTCCATGACGCGCATCCGTTCCATCGCCCTGAGGAACCTCGGCCTCGTGCCGTCGACCGGCGTCGTCTACCTCTCGGTCGGCCTCGAGCGGGCCGCCGGCGACGACGCGGAGCGCTGAGGTGGCGCAACGGGCTCGGCGACCGGCGCGGGGGGCACGCCCGGGCCTCGTGCGCCGGGTCGCCGGCGCCCTCGGGGCCGGCGGCGGCCGCTCCGGTGACGCCATCGACGGCCGCATCCGCCTGCTCCGCCTGCTCGCCGTCCTCGCCTTCTTCGTCGTCGGCGGGCGGGCCATCGCGCTCGCGTCGTCGGCCGAGGACCTGGCGCGCATGGCCCAGGGCCAGCAGCGCTGCACGCTCACCTTGCCGGCCCACCGCGGTTCGATCGTCGACCGTGACGGGCAGGACCTGGCGGTCGGCGAACCGCGACAGACCGTCTACGCGACGCCGTACATGCTCGACGACCCCGAGGCCGCGGCGGAGCAGCTCGCGCGCGCCCTGCAGATCAAGAAGAAGGCCGCGCGGCGCGTCCTCCAGGAGGCGCTCGCCGACCGGTCGAGCGGCTTCGCCTTCGTCGCCCGGCAGGCCACGCCCGAGCGCGCCAGGCGTGCCCTCAAGCTCGACCTGCCGGGAGTGGGGAGCTATGCGGAGGAGACGCGTGTGTATCCGCTGGGCGGTCTCGCCGCCCAGGTCGTCGGGTTCGCCGGGCTCGACAACACCGGGATCGCCGGTATCGAGGCGAGCCACGAAGCCGACCTCGCCGGCCGGCCGGGCAGCGCCGTCGTCGTGCGCGACCCGGCCGGGCGCACGCTCAAGACGCTGCGCCAGACCCAGCCGACGCCCGGCGAGACCGTACGCCTGACGATCGACGCCGACATCCAGTACGCCGCCGAGCAGGCCCTCGAACGCACCGTACGCGCCTACAGCGCCTCCGCCGCCGTCGCGATCGTGCTCGACCCGCGCACCGGCGAGGTCCTGGCCATGGTCAACGTCCCTCGCGTCAAGGACCATCGCTTCGGCGTCGACGCCCGCTACGAGAGGAACCGCGCGGTCACCGACGCCTACGAACCGGGCTCGATCTTCAAGGCCGTGACCATCGCCGGGGCGCTCGCCGACGGGGTGGTCATGCCGGGCACGAAATTCAATCTCTCGTCGTCGATCAA
>JAZBOM010000201.1:0-4419 GCA_036351205.1 Thermoleophilia bacterium
CGCGCCCCGCCCGCCTGCGCTTCAATGCCTGGGCGGTCACGATCGTCCCCGGCCTCGCCTTCCTCACCGCCTTCTTCCTCATCCCCCTGGGCGGGATGATCTATCGGAGCTTCACCGACCCCGGCCCCGAGACCTACCGCATCTTCGTCGAGAACGAGCTCTACGTGCGTGTGCTCTGGACGACCCTTCGCACCTCGGCCATCGTCACCGTCGCCACGCTGCTGCTCGCCTATCCGTACGCCTACGTGATGCTGCGCTCGGGGTTCCGGATGACGGCAGTGCTGGGCGGCCTCGTGCTGCTGCCGTTCTGGTCCAGCATCCTCGTGCGCACCTACGCTTGGACGGTGCTGCTGCAGGACAGCGGGGTCATCAACTCCGCGCTGCAGCGCATGGGACTCGTCGACGAGGCGCTGAGCCTGATGCGCAACGACCTCGGCGTGACCATCGGCATGAGTCACATTCTCCTGCCCTTCATGGTCTTTCCGATCTACGCCGTCATGACGCGTATCGACCCGGACCTCATGCCGGCGGCAGAGAGCCTCGGCGCGCGCCCCTGGCGCGCCTTCGTCAGGGTCTTCTGGCCGCTCAGCCTGCCCGGCGTCTTCGCGGGGAGTCTGCTCGTGTTCGTGCTCTCGATCGGCTTCTACATCACGCCCGCGCTGCTCGGCAGCCCGGCCAACACCATGTACAGCGTGCTCGTCGTCGACATGGTCAGCCGGCAGCTCCAGTTCGGCGTCGGGAGCGCCATGGGGGTCGTCCTGCTGCTGGTGACGCTGGCGCTGCTGTGGATCGGCACCCGCGTGGTCCGGCTCGGTGATGTACTGGGCGTGGAGATCGGCCAATGAATCGCCGACCGCACCCGCTGCTCATCTCCGTGGTCGTGCTGATCGCCATCTTCCTCATCGCCCCGACGATCCTCGTCATCATCATGTCGTTCTCGTCGCTCAGCTCGCTGCGCTTCCCGCCGCCCGACTTGAGCCTGCAGTGGTACCGCAACTTCTTCGAGAGCCCGCAGTGGATCGACGCTCTGTGGACCAGCACCCAGGTCGCGCTCCTCGCGACCCTGACCGCCACGGTGCTCGGCACGCTCACCGCGCTCGGGCTCATGCGCGGGCGCTTTCCCTTCAAGAGTGCCGTGACCGCGCTGATCCTGAGCCCGATGATCGTCCCCATCGTCATCGTCGCCGTTGGCACCTACCTGGTGTTCGTCGACTGGCGCCTGCAGGGGACGCTCCTCGGCTTCGTCGTGGCCCACGCCGCCCTGGGCATACCCCTCGTGGTGGTCAACGTGGCGGCCAGCCTCCAGACCCTCGACCGCAACCTGGAGATGGCGGCCCAGAACCTGGGCGCCGGCCCGTTCCGGACGTTCTTCAAGATAACGCTCCCTCTCATCATGCCGGGCGTGATCGCGGGGGCCCTGTTCGCCTTCATCGAGTCGTGGGACGAGGTGGTCGTCTCGATCTTCTTGTCGAGCCCGTTCGTGCGGACGCTGCCGGTCGTGATGTGGAGTGTGGTGCGCAGCCAGATCGATCCGACGATCGCCGCTCTCGCGGGCATGCTGACGGCGTTGACGATCGTGCTGCTGGCCGGCGCGCTGCTGGCTCGGAACCTGGGCAAGCGAGGGAAGTGAGATCCGTGGCGGAGATGTCGAACGAAGAGCGTGCCGTGCCGACGAAGGGCGCCCTGTCGCTGCGCCGCGTGACGAAGCTCTACGGCGACCTGCGGGCCGTCGACGACGTCTCGCTGGACGTCGCCCCCGGGGAGTTCGTCACCCTGCTCGGCCCGTCCGGGTCGGGCAAGACGACTACGCTGAGGATCATCGGGGGCTTCATCCGCCCGGACGAGGGGACCGTCGTGCTCGACGGCCGCGACCTGACGAAGGTGCAGCCGTACAAGCGGGACATCGGCATGGTCTTCCAGAACTACGCCCTCTTCCCTCACATGACTGCGGCCGAGAACGTGGGGTTCCCGCTCTCCATGCGACGGGTCCCCAAGGCCCAGATCAAGGAGCGGGTGCGTGACGCACTTGCTCTCGTGCGCCTCGAGCAGCTCGGCGACCGTTACCCGAAACAGCTCTCCGGTGGCCAGCAACAGCGCGTCGCGCTGGCGCGATCGTTCAGCTTCAACCCCCAGCTGCTGCTCATGGACGAGCCCCTGGGCGCCCTCGACAAGAAGCTCCGCGAGGCCCTCCAGCTCGAGGTCATCCGCATCAGCCGCCAGCTCGCCGTGACGGTCGTGTACGTGACGCACGACCAGGAGGAGTCCCTCGTGATGAGCGACCGGATCGCCATCTACAACGAGGGGCGCATCGAGCAGATCGGCAGCGGGGAGGACCTCTACGAGCGGCCGGTCTCCCTCTTCGTGGCCGACTTCGTCGGCGAGTCCAACATCTATCGCGGCACGCTGCAGGCGGAGCCGTTCCCGTGCATCGCCCTCGCCGAAGGCCCACCCGTGCGGGTCCCGTCGCACGCCGGCGAGCGGGTCGGGCTCTCCCCGGGCGACAGGGCAGCCGTCGTCATCAGGCCGGAGCGCATGAACATCCGGCAGGGCGGGGCGCACGACGTACCCGAGCCCGACGAAGCCACAGTCGCGCGACTCTCCGGGCGCCTCCGCGAGCTCATCTACCTGGGTTCGGACCGCAAGTACGTCGTCGACGTAGAGGGTGGTGCCACGGCCGTGATCCGCGTGCAGGCGGGCACGGAGGGCGCGGACGCCGTCGTCGGCCCGGAGGTCACGGTGAGCTGGGCCGTCGACGACAGCGTCGTGGTCACGGAGTCCGGGGCACGCGCCGGGAGCGACGGCCCGCTCGCGGCGGAGGCGGCCCCGCACGCCTGACGCTTCGCGCGCCGGCCGCACCGCGGCGCGCCGGGCGGCGTGCCGGGACGGCCGGACCGGCGACCGCGCGCCAGGGGATCGAGGGCCGATGGTCGGCGTGAGTCCGCGACGGCGGTCCACAACGAGGAACGGAGGCTGAGACATGCGCGCAGTCGTCTTCACCGGCCCCGGCGAGCCGCTCGAGGTCGAAGACCTGACGCTGGCGGCGCCGAAGGCCGGCGAGGTCCGCGTCAAGCTCGTCGGCGCCGGCGTCTGCCACTCCGACCTGCACGTCTTCAAGGGCGACTGGAACCACCGGACGCCGCTCGTCCTGGGGCACGAGGGTGCCGGCGTCGTCACCGCGGTCGGCCCCGGGGTCTCATCGCCGGCCGTCGGCGACCACGTCATCCTCTCCTGGATGCCCTCCTGCCGCGAGTGCCGCTACTGCGTCGCCGGCAAGCCGCAGCTCTGCGAGACAGCGATGAACGCCGTGGGCAGCGATGCGATGTTCGACGGCACCACGCGCCTCGCCCGCGCCGACGGCAGCCCGGTCTACCACTATCTCTCCGCGGCGGTCTTCGCCGAGGAGGCCGTGGTCCCCGCCGCCGGGGCGATCACGATCCGTGACGACGCCCCGCTCGAGAAGGTCTCGATCGTCGGCTGCGCCGTGGCCACCGGCTTCGGCGCCGTGGTCAACACGGCGAAGATGGAGTGGGGCTCGACGGTCTGTGTCATCGGCTGCGGCGCCGTCGGGCTCTCGGCGATCCAGGCGGCGCGGCTCTGCGCGGCGACCCGGATCATCGCCGTCGACGTCGTCGATGCGAAGCTCGATGCGGCGAAGGCGTTCGGCGCCACCGACGTCGTGGACTCATCGGCGACCGACCCGGTCGCGGCCGTGCGCGAGCTCTCCGGCGGCGGGGTCGACTACGTCTTGGAGTGCATCGGCCTCGCCGACACCTGCGAGCAGGCCGCGGCGATGCTCGCCTTCGGCGGCACCGCGGTCGTCGTCGGCCAGCCCAAGGCCGGCACGCGGCCCTCCTACGACGCCCTCCTGCTGAGCTGCTACGAGCAGCGCGTCATCGGCTCCAACTACGGCAGCATGCGGCCGAGCATCGACTTCCCCCGGCTCGTCGACCTCTACATGGACGGCCGCCTGATGATCGACGAGCTGATCACCGGACACCGGCCGCTGGACGAGGCGCAGGCGGCCTTCGAGGACCTCATGGCCGGGCGCGCGATCCGCACCGTGCTGGACTGCGGTCGCTGAAGGTGTCGGCAGGATGCTGAAGGAGAGGGGTGCTCATGACCAGGAGTGGTAGCGACGTCCTCGTGCTCGGCGGGGGCATCATCGGCGTGTCCTGTGCGTACTACCTGGCGCGTGCCGGGAGGGACGTCACCCTCGTCGAGCGTGACGAGGCGGTCTGCCCGGTGGGGGCCAGCAGCTACGCCAACGCCGGCCTCGTCATGCCGAGCGACCCGGTCCCGCTCCCGTCCCCCGGGGTGCTGGGCGAAGGCGTGAAGTGGCTGCTGGACAGCTCGAGCCCGCTCTACATCAAGCCGCGGCTCAGCCCCGCGCTGGCGCGCTGGCTGCTGGGCTTCGCCGCG
>JAZBOM010000202.1:0-4274 GCA_036351205.1 Thermoleophilia bacterium
CGGGGCACGTCGTAGACTTGCCGCCGATGCTCGACGAGTACTACGTCTCGCGCGGCTGGAGCGCCGAGGGTGTGCCCTCGGCGGCCAAGCTCGCGCGCCTCGGTCTCGCCCCGTGAGCGGCGACCTCCTCGAGCAGTTCCGCCGCATCGGCCGGGACCTCTTCGTCGCCGGCCTCGTCAGCTCCCACGGCGGCAACATGAGCGTCCGGCAGGGCGACCGCATCCTCATCACCCGGCGCGGATCGATGCTGGCGCAGCTCGAGGAGCGCGACGTGATCGACATCGGCCTCGAGGAGAACGACGCCAACGTGACCCTCGCCTCGACCGAGATCGTCGTCCACCGGGCGATCTACCAGGCGACGTCGGCCCTCGCGATCGTGCATACACACCCGCCGTACGCGATCGCCCAGTCGCTCGTGAAGGACGAGATCGTACCGGTCGACTCGGAGGGCTCCTACCTGCTGCACAAGGTGCCGGTCGTGGCCGCCCAGCTCACCGCCGGCTCGACCGAGGTGGCCGAGTCGCTGCCGAGCTGGCTCAAGGAGTACGACCTCGTCATGCTCCGCGGCCACGGCCCCTTCGCCATCGGCCACCTGCTGGAGGAGGCCTACCAGCTCACCAGCGTGCTCGAGATGGCCTGCCGCATCCTCACCGTCGCCGAGGGGATGGGGGTCGAGCTCAAGGAGTACCGCAAGGGGAGCGAGCAGTACGAGTCGTGGTGAGGAGCGGCGAGGCCCCGGCAGCGGCGCGGGACGCAGGCGGGGCCGCAGGCGGTCGGGCCGCGGGACGCGGCGCCGCCGCGATCGCGCGGCCGCCTAGAAGACCCAGCTGAAGAAGTCGCTCACCCGGTCCCAGAGGCCGTCGTAGGGCGGCGGCTCGGCTTCGCCGGCCGCCGCCAGCAGCGGCACCGTCAGCGCCGCGCTGCTCGTCGTCGGAGTGGGCGTCGGGGTCTTCGTCTTGGTCGGCGTCGGCGTCGGCGCGATGGTCTTGGTCTCCGTCGGCGTCGGCTCGGGCTTGATGGTCTTGGTCGCCTTGGGCGTCGGCGACTTCGTGTCCGAGGCGCTCGGCGACGGCGACATCGTCGAGTACTTGCCCTTCCACGGCTTGAAGACCATGGGCTTGTCGGGCGGCGGGAAGTCGCTCTTCTTGAGGTCGCCGGCGATCGCCTTCATGAACTTGCCCCACATGGGCGCGCAGTAGGTGCCCCCGGCCACGCCGGGCATGGGGTGCAGGTAGTCGCCGGGGTAGCCCATCCACACGGAGACCGAGACCTCCGGCGTGTAGCCGCAGTACCAGGCGTCGACGTAGTCGTCGGTGGTGCCCGTCTTGCCGGCTCGCGGGTAGGGGAAGTAGGCGCCGGTGGAGGCCCCGGTGCCCCCGCTCGCCACGCCCTTGAGCACCTGGGTGACCACGTACGCCTCGCCCTCGCTCATCGCGCGCTGGCCTTTGGTCTTGGGCTTCCAGTCGACCTTGCCGCTGGGGAGGACGACTTTGACGATGGCCTGCGGCCGCCGGGCGATGCCGCCGCTGGCGAGGGTCGCGTAGGCGGACGTCATCTCCAGCGGGTTGACCGCCTGCGCTCCAAGGGTGAGCGAAGGGTACGGCTGGAGCTTGCTGTTGATGCCCATGGCGTCGGCCAGCCTCACGACGTTGGAGGGGCCGCTGTCCATGATCAGCTGGGCGTAGACCGTGTTGTCCGAGATCCAGGTCGCGCGCTCGACGGTGACGCGCCCGGCCGAGCCCCCGGAGTAGGTGTTGACGACCCAGGGCTCCTGGCCGCCGGGCAGCGGGATGATGGTCGGGCTCTTCGAGACGTAGTACGTGGAGCGCGGGTTCATGCCCTGGGTGACGGCCGAGGAGAGCACGAAGGTCTTCATGGCCGAGCCCGCCTGACGACGCGCCTGCCAGGCGAGGTTGAACTTCTGCTTCTCGAAGTCCTCGCCGCCGACCATGGCGCGGATGTAGCCGGTCTTGGGCTCGACCGCCACCAGCGCCCCGGCCGGCTTGAAGCCGTAATCGAGGTCGCCGATCGTGCCCTGGATGGTCTTGATGGCCGCGGCCTGCCAGTCGAGGTCGATGCTGGTGTGGACCTTGAGGCCGCCGCCGAAGGTGACGGCCGTGCCGTACCGCTTGATGAGCTGCCGGGTGACGTAGTCGACGAAGTAGGTCGCCGAGGTGTCGTTCTGGTCGAGCGGCTTCTTGAAGACGCCGAGCTTCTTCTTCTTCGTCTTCTGGGCCCGGGCCTCGGTGATGTAGCCCTGCGAGGCCATGGTGTCGAGCACGATGTCGCGGCGCTCACGGGCGAGCTTGGGGTCGGCGATCGGTGAGTACTGCGAGGGGAAGCGGGGCAGGGCCGCGAGGAGCGCCGCCTCTTTGAGGGTGAGATCCTTCGCGCTCTTGTGGAAGTAGGTGCGTGCCGCGGCTTCGACGCCGTACGCGCCGGCGCCGTAGTACACGGTGTTCAGGTACTCGGTGAGGATACGGTCCTTGGACCACTTGTCCTCGAGTTGCCAGCTGAGCACCGCCTCGCGCAGCTTGCGGGTGTACGTCTGCTCGGTGTCGAGGTAGGCGTTCTTGATGAGCTGGGCGGTGATGGTGGAGCCCCCCTGCACGATGCCCCCGGCGCGGAGGTTCTCGACGGCGGCCCGCAGCACGCCGGTGAAGTCGACGCCGTGGTGCTCGTAGAAGCGCTGGTCCTCGACCGCCACGGTGGCGTCCTTCATGATCTGCGGGATCTTGTTGCTCGCCAGGGGGACGCGGTTCTCGGCTCCGTGGAGCACGGCGATGAGCTTGCCGTTGCGGTCGTAGATGGTCGTGTTGACGGCGTTCTGGCGGCGCTGGAGCTCGTCGAGCTCGGGGATGTTGCGCGCGAACGCGTAGATGACGCCGCCGGCCAGGGCGACGAAGACGACGGCGAGCAGGACGCCGACGACGATCAGGATGCGCCCGACGCGCCAGCCGCGACTCTTGGCCGTGCGCTTCTGGGCGCGCCGGCGCCGCTGGCGATGGATGTCCTCGGTCGTGTACTTCGTGTACGGCACGGCTTCTCAGTGTACCCGGTCGGCGCCTCACACTCACCCGGCGCTCGCCGGGGACGCACCTCCGCGCGTCCGCAGCTCAGGCCGTGGCCGGCGGCGCCCTACTCTCCGAGGGTTCACCGGCGGCCTCGTCTTCCCTCTTCGGCTGCACCAGCTTGGCGAGCCAGATCGAGATCTCGTAGAGGATGATCAGCGGGAGGAACATGGCGAGCATCGAGAAGGCGTCGGGGCTCGGGGTGAGCAGCGCCGCGGCGATCGCCCCGATGAGGATCGCGAAGCGCCGGTTCTTGCGCAGGAAGCGGTCGTCGATCACGCCCGTCTTGGCGAGCAGCACGAGGACGACGGGGAGCTCGAAGACGACGCCGAAGGCGAGGAGGAACATGGCCACGAAGGTGAAGTAGTCGTTGGCGCGCAGCTCGATCTGGAAGGCCCCGCTGGGGTTGATGCCGAGCAGGGCCTCCATCGCCCGGGGCAGGACCAGAAGGTAGCCGACGGCGATGCCGAGCAGGAAGAGGACCGAGCAGGTGACGACGACGGGCACGAAGTGCCGGCGCTCGGTGCTCGTGAAGCCGGGCCCGACGAAGGCCCAGAACTGGTAGATGAGGTAGGGCGAGGCGAGAATCGCGCCGGCGACGGCGCAGACCTTGAGCGTCACCATGAACGGCTCGGCCGGGCTGAAGGTGGTGATCTGCGCGGTCGTGGGCGGCAGGGGCGCCAGCAGGAGGTCGAAGACCACGCCGTTGAAGGCGAAGGAGACGACGATGCCGACGGCCAGCGCCAGCGCGCTCCACGTGATGCGCTTGCGCAGCTCGGTGAGGTGCTCGACGAGGCTGAGCTGCTCGTCAGGCTGGATCGGCATCGCGCGGGGCGGAGGGTGCGGACGGGGCCGAGAGCGGGGCCGGCTCGTCGTCGACGACCTCGCCGAGGAGCACCTCGTCCTCCTCGTCGTAGCCCAGGAGTGCGGGGTCTGTCGGCGACGCGGGCGACGCGGCCGGATCGACGACGTTCGCCGCGGCGGCCGGGCCCGGCTCGGAGTCGGAGTCCGGTGCCTCCGCGGCGTCGGCGGTGGTCTCTACGTCGGCGGCGGCGGTCTCGGCGGCACCGGCGTCGGTCTCGGCGTCTTCGGTGGCCGCCGCGGCCGTCGCCGCCGCGGTCCCGCCGCCGTTCGTCGGCGCCGCGGCGACCGCGGCTCCGGCCAGCGGAGCGCCTGGGTTCGTGGCCTCCGCCGGCGCGGCGA
>JAZBOM010000203.1:0-14515 GCA_036351205.1 Thermoleophilia bacterium
GCAGCTCGTCGAGGTCGGAGAGCATCACGGCGAGGGGCTTGTGCGGGCGGCCCTTGCGGCGCTTCAGGCGGCGGACCGCCTCGCCGTCGGCCGCGTCGCAGGCGAGGTGGAAGCCGCCGAGGCCCTTGATGGCGAGGATCTCGCCGCGACTGAGCAGCTCGGCGGCGGCGCGGATCGGCGCCGCCGGGTCGACTTCGTCGCCGGCGGCGAGCTCGACGACCGCGCCGCAAGGAGTCCCGGCATCGGCCCCGGTGCCGTCGGGCACGGCGGCGGTGATCGCCACGACCGGAGCGTCGGCCACACCGCCCGCGCGCTCGCCCTCCTCCTCCCCGCCGCGCACCCGCAGCAGCCGCACGCGCGGCCCGCAGACCGGGCAGGCGTTGGGCTCGGCGTGGAAGCGGCGGTCGAGCGGCTCCTCGTACTCCTTGCGGCACGCGGGGCAGAGCGGGAAGTGACGCATCGTCGTGCGCTCGCGATCGTAGGGCAGCGACTCGATGATGGTGAAGCGCGGCCCGCAGTTGGTGCAGTTGGTGAACGGGTAGCCGTGGCGGCGGTCGGCCGGGTCGAGCAGCTCGCGCCGGCAGTCGTCGCAGGTGGCGATGTCGGGCGAGACCAGCTGGTAGGCGTCGGGGTCGACGCTGCTCTCGAGGATCGTGAAGGCGGCGTGGCCCTCGGCTGCCGCCTCGCTGCGCTCGAGGCTGGCGATGTACGAACGCGGCGGCGCCTCGCGCGGGAGGGCGGCGACGAAGCCGTCGACGGCTTCGTCGTCGCCCTCGACGTGGATCTCCACGCCGGCCGAGGTGTTGCGCACCCAGCCGCGCACGCCCCACTCCCGGGCCAGCGTGTAGATGAAGGGCCGGAAGCCGACGCCCTGAACGACGCCGCGCGCCCAGAGGCGCGCGGCGGACGGGGCGTCGTGCTCGCGCGGTCTCAGTGGGGGCATCGCAGCTGGAGGTCGTCCTTGTAGTGGAGCTCGCCGCACTCGGGGCAGCGCAGCTCGTACAGGAACCCGATCGCGACCTGATGCCGGGCGCAGAACTTGATACGCGCCGCCAGCACCTCGAGGGTGGTGGCTCCGCAGGCCATGCAGGTGAGGAGGACGTCCTCGCCGAGGTGGTAGTCCTGGCGCAGGTGCTGCAGGGCCCCCGCGGCGCCCTGGTGCGCGGGCAACCCGGCCTCGAGCGCCTCCAGCGGGTCCAGCCACGGCGTCAGGACCTCGTCGGCCAGCGGGCGGACGAGACCCGGCAGGCAGGCGAGCTTCATGTGGATCGACTTGAGGTGACGCTGGTACGGGCACCCGTCACCGCGCTGCGCTCCCATCTGCTCGCTCTCGTGGCGGGCGAAGAGTTCGCGCCGGGTGACGAACGCGCGGACGTCGGCGTGCTCGACCACCTCGACCTCGCAGCGCACCTTGGGCGGCCGGCCGCGGCCCCGCGGCTGCGCCGGCCGCGTCAGCGTGAGCAGCCCGATGTCGGGGTCGCCGTCCATCGCCTCGAGCACGGTGGTCAGCCACCCCGGCTCGAACTCGAGCGTGTCCTCGGCGCGCAGCAGGTAGTCGGCGGCGGTGACGCGATACGCACGGTCGAGGCCGCAGTGCCCGTCGTCGTGCTCGCGGTTGGTGAGCTCGAAGCCGGCGATGCGGCCGCGCATGTACTGCCGCGTGAGGTAGGTCGCGACCATCTCGGGGGCGCCGGGGGCGAAGACGACCACCTCGGTCGCGGCATCGGCGCCCTCGCGGAGGCTCACCAGGGTGCGCCGCAGGGGCACGAGCCCGTGCGTGGCGAAGAGCGCCACCGCGACGCGCGCGGTGTCGTCATCGGAGGGCAGCGGGGCGCCGCCGTCGTAGTCGCGCCGGTCGCGCCCGTCGCCGGGCCGCGGAGCCGCGTCGCTCACGCCGCCCCCACCTCGGCACGGACGAGCGCGATGACGCGCTCGGCGGCCTCGGCCACCGGCGGCGAGAGCTCCTCGGCGAAGGTCTCGACGTCGACGGCCTCGACGGCGAAGACGGTCACGTCGCTCGGCATGTCGTAGCCGAGCTCGCGGCCGAGCTGCAGCGCCGTGTCGAGGCCGATCGAGTGCGCCGAACTGTAGCGGTGGCCGCCGGCGAAGTCGCGCGCTTCGTAGCGCACGACTTCGCCGGCCTCGCGGCCGGTCTGCAGCGCGTCGACGATCACGACCTTATCGTAACCTCTCAGCAGCTCGAGCAGGCGCAGCCCCGCGACCTCGCTCTCACGGACGTCGACGCCGTCGGGCAGGGGCGTCGCCCGCAGGCGCTGGGCGACGTACAGCCCGACCCCGTCGTCCGACAGGATCGGGTTGCCCATCCCGAGGACGAGCGTCGACGTCACCTCACAGGTAACGCCGGACAGTGGTCACGACCTCCTGGGTGCGCTCCTTCTTCACCGTGACCTCGAGCGGCATCTCGCCGGGCAGGGCGTGTGTCGCACAGCCGAAGCAGGGGTCGTAGGCGCGGAACGCCATCTCGATCATGTTGAGCGTGCCCTCGCTGATCTCGGTGCCGCCCTTGATGAGGCCTTCGGCGGCCTTCTTCAGGGACATCGAGATGGAGGCGTTGTTGTTGGTCGTGCCGACGATCAGGTTGACGTTGGTGACCATGCCCTGGTCGTCGGTCTTGTAGTGGTGGTAGAGCGTACCGCGCGGCGCCTCGACGACGCCGATGCCCTCGCCGACGATGCCCGTCGGCAGGTCCCGCACGTTGGGGTTGATGATGTCGGGGTCGGTGGCGAGCTCGTGAGCGCGCTCCGCCGCGTAGAGCAGCTCGACCAGGCGAGCCCAGTGCGTCGCCAGCGTGGCATGGACCGGCTTGCCGCCGAGAGTCGAGAAGTAGCGCTCGTACTCGGCCTGGGCGAGCGGCGTCGCCATGCCGTCGGCGGCGTTGAGGCGCGAGAGCGGCGAGGCCCGGTAGACGCCCGAGTCCTTGCCGTCGACGAAGCCCTTCCAGCCCACCGCCTTGAGGTACGGGTAGACGAGGTAGCTGTACGGCTCGACGTGCTCGGCCAGGTGCTCGAGGTAGTCCTTGCCCTCGAACTTGAGGAGCTCGGCGCCGTCGGGCCCGGTGACGCGGATCTTGCCGTCGTAGAAGTTGACGTGGTTGTTCTCGTCGACCATGCCCATGTAGTACGTCGAGTGGGTGAAGGCATCGCTCTTGATGAGGTCGACGTAGTCGTTGTTGCCGAGCACGACGTCGTCGAAGAGCTGCAGCGAGAACTTGGCGAACTCGACGAGCCCCGCGGTGATCTCGACGGCGCGGTCGCGCTCCTCGGCGCTGAGCGCCTTGGAGACGCCGCCGGGCAGGCCGCAGACCGGGTGGATCTGCTTGCCGCCGATCATGCTGATGAGCTCGGCGGACTCGGCGCGTGCCTTGATGACGGCCCCGCCGGTCTCGAGGCCGACCTTGTGGATCACGCCGAGGATGTTGCGCTCGGCGGGATCGGCGGTCGGCCCGACGACGAAGTCGGGGCCGGCGAGCACGTAGAAGTGCGTCGCGTGGTCGGTGACGAAGAAGGTGTTGTAGAGCAGCTCGCGCAGCTTCACGCCGGCCGGGGCCGGGGTGACGCCGTAGACGGCGTCGATGGCCTTCGAGGCGGCCATGTGGTGCGCCTCGGGGCAGACGCCGCAGATGCGCGGCGTGATGCGCGCCAGCTCCTCGACCGGGCGGCCGACGCAGAAGCGCTCGAAGCCGCGCAGCTCGGGGATCTGGAAGTAGACGTTGGCGACCTCGCCGGCGTCGTTGACGAAGATCTCGATCTTGCCGTGGCCCTCGAGCCGGGTGATGGGATCGACGGTGACTTTCTTCATCAGACCTTCGACCTCCTCAGCAGGGAATCGGCGAGCCCGAAGCGGTAGAAGCTGCCGACCGGGTCGGGGACGGTCGCGGCGATCTCGGCGATCTCCTCGGGCGTCGCCGCGTCGACGATCGAGGCCAGGGTGCTGAGCATCTTGGCGCCCTGGTCGATCACGCCCTCCGGCGGCCCGTAGCAGCCGCGACACGGCATGCCGACCGCGGTGCAGCGCCCGCCGCAGCCGGCGCGCGTGGCCGGACCCATGCAGACGTAGCCCTGCTCGAGCAGGCACTTCTCGGGCTCGGGGATCGAGGTCGCGAGGCGCTTGAAGCCGGAGATCTTCTTCTCTTCCTTCACGCGCTCGCACTCGTCGCAGCAGGTCTTGGGGGCGACGCCGACGACGGCGCCCTTGGGCGGCAGGGCGCCCTCGCCCTTGAGCGCCGCCGTGACCACGTCGAGGACGGCGGCGATCTGGTGCGCCTCGGGCGGGCAGCCCGGGACGTAGTAGTCGACGTCGACGCACTGGGCGAGCGTCTTCACGGTGTCGTAGAGGTGCGGCAGCTCGAGCTCGCCCTCGGGGACCTCGTAGCGCTCCTGCGGGTAGACGCCCTCGGGGTTGTCGACCGACGGGTTGTCGCGGTAGACGAGGTCCTTGAGCTCCTGGGCGCTGGCCTCGTTGGCGAGGCCGGGGATGCCGCCCATCGTCGCGCAGGCGCCGAAGGCGACGAGCACCTTGCTCTTGTCGCGCAGGAGCCTCGCGATCTCCTCGTTCTCGGAGTTGCGGATGCAGCCGTTGAAGAGGCAGACGTCGATGAAGCCGTCGTCGTAGCCCCTCACGTCCTTGTACTTGAAGTCGGCGGCGACGGGCCAGAAGACGACGTCGAAGTTGGCGTCGACCTCGAGGATCTTCTCCTTGATCTCGAGGACGGCGATCTCGCAGCCGCCGCAGCTGCCCGCCCAGTACATGGCGAACTTGAACTTGTCACTCATGCGGACACCGCCTCTTTCTCGGCCTTGGCGTCGTCGCCCGCGTGGTAGATCTCGCCGTGGCCGGGGCCCTCGTCGGGGATCTTCCACTCGAGCGGTCCGAGGGCGCGGACCTCCTCGGTGAACTCGGTGACGACGCGGGCGAACTTGTCGCCCTCGGCGGCCGAGACCCACTCGAGGCGGATGCGACCCGGCTCGAGGCCGAGCTGCTCAAGCATCTTCTTCATCAGCGGGAAGCGGCCCGCCGTGCGGTAGTTGCCGTTGATGTAGTGGCAGTCGCCCGGGTGGCAGCCGGCGATGAGCACGCCGTCGGCGCCCTC
The DNA here is from genome assembly GCA_036351205.1 of Thermoleophilia bacterium. Classification (GTDB taxonomy): domain Bacteria; phylum Actinomycetota; class Thermoleophilia; order UBA2241; family UBA2241; genus UBA2241. The sequence goes on from JAZBOM010000203.1 coordinate 5,111, forward strand.
GGCGAAGGCCTTCATGATGTGCGTCGGGTCGACCCGGCCCGAGCAGTTGGTCTTGATCGGGACCATGTTGGGCGGGTACTTCATCCGCGAGGTGCCGGCGAGATCGGCGCCGTTGTAGCTGCACCAGCGGCAGAGGAACCCGATGAGCCGCGGTTCGAACTGTTCGCTCACTGTGTTCTCCTTCTCACGCCGGCCTCACGAGGCCGCCATTGCACCTTCGATCTCGGCGAAGATCTGGTCGTCGAGGTACCCCCGCTGCTGCGGGACCCCGGAGCCGCAGGCGGCGACGCACACGCCGCAGCCCTTGCAGGCGGCTTCGATGACCTCGGCGACGCCCTTCTCCTCGTTGTAGCGGATCGCCGAGTGCGGGCAGAGCCCGACGCAGATGTGGCAGCCCGAGCACTTCTCGGGGTCGATGTAGGCGATCGTCGGCTCGATCTTGACGGTCGCGTTGTCGACCAGCGCCAGCGCGCCTGCGGCGGCGGCGCCCGCCTGGGCGACCGTGTCGGGGATGTCCTTGGGGTACTGGCACGCCCCGGCGATGAAGATGCCGTCGGTGACCGTGCTGACCGGCTCGAGCTTGGGGTGACGCTCGAGGTAGAAGCCGTTGGCGCTGCAGCCGAAGCCGAAGATCTGCGCCGTCTCCTTGGCGTCGGCGCGCGGCGAGAGCCCCGAGGAGAGGATGACCATGTCGACGGGCAGGCGCCGCGTGATGCCGAGCAGCGTGTCCTCGACCTTGACGACGAGGCGGCCCGCCTCGGCCTCGGAGAGGCCGACGTAGCTCACCTCGGCGGCGCGGCCGCGGATGAAGTGCACGCCCTCATCCATGAGGCGCTCGTAGAACTCCTCGTAGCCCTTGCCCGCGCAGCGCATGTCGATGTAGCACTCGTACACCTCGGTCTCGGGCAGGTGCTCCTTGATCAGGTGCGAGAACTTGAGCGAGTACATGCAGCACACGCGCGAGCAGAACTCCTGGTGGTTGTCGTCGCGACTGCCGACGCAGTGCAGGATCGCGACCGACTTGGGCGGCTGGCCGTTCTTGCAGACGATGTGGCCGCCGGTCGGCCCAGAGGCGTTGGAGATGCGCTCGAACTCGAGACTGGTGATCACGTCGTCGTGGGTGCCGTAGCCGTAGCGCGTCTCGGGCGTCGGGTCCCAGAGCTGGAAGCCGGTCGCCATGATGATGGCGCCGACCTCGATCTCGACGATCTCTTCCTTCTGGTCGAAGTCGATGGCCTCGGGGCCGCAGGCGGTGACGCACGGCTGCTTGCACTTGCGGCCGGTCAGCGTGAGGCACTTCTCGGGGTCGAGCGTCGCCTTGAGCGGCACCGCCTGGGGGAAGGGGATGTAGGCGGCGGAGCGCTTGCTCAGGCCCTGGTCGAACTCGCTCGGCACCTTGCGCACGACGCAGGCCTCGGTGCAGAGGCCGCAGCCGGTGCACTTGTCGATGTCGACGTAGCGCGGCTTCTTGCGCACCTTGACCTTGAAGTTGCCGACGTAGCCGTCGACCTCGGTGACCTCGCTGTAGGCCAGCATCTCGATGTTGGGCTCCTTGCCGGCCGCCGACATCTTCGGGGTGAGGATGCAGGCCGCGCAGTCGAGCGTCGGGAAGGTCTTGTCGAACATCGCCATGTGCCCGCCGATCGACGGGTCGCGCTCGACGAGGTAGACCTTCTTGCCCGCCTGCGCCAGCTTGAGCGCGGCCTCGATGCCGGCGATGCCGCCGCCGACCACCAGCACGTTCGGGTTCATCGGCACTTCGATGGGCTCGAGCGACTCGTTCAGCGGCAGGCGGTGGATCTGGGCGCCGAGGATGCGCTTCGACTTCTCGGTCGCCGCGTCGCGGTCCTCGGTGACCCAGGAGCAGTGCTCGCGGATGTTGGCCATCTGCAGGAGGAACGGGTTGAGGCCGCCGTCGGCCGCCGCCTTGCGGAAGGTGGGCTCGTGCATGGTCGGCGAGCAGGCGGCCACGACGGCCCGCGTGATGCCGTGCTCCTCGATGTCCTTCTTGATGAGCTCCTGGCCGGGGTCGGAGCACATGTACTTGTACTCGCGCGCCACGGCCACGTTGGGCTGCTCGGCGGCCCAGCGCGTCACCTCTTCGACGTCGACCTTGCCGGCGATGTTGGTGCCGCAGTGGCAGATGTAGACGCCGATCTTCTCTTCAGCCATCTGATTCGCCTCCTCGCCGCTCACGCCGGGATCGCAGCGAGCACCGGGTCGCAGGAGACGACCTGCTTGTCGATGGCGAGCTGCTTCGGGTCGGCGCCCAGCGCCAGGCCGGCGAGCTGGGTGAAGTACAGGACAGGGATGTCGAAGTCGGTGCCGTAGGCCTGGTTGACCTGCCGCTGGTAGCCCTCGAGGTTCATCTCGCACAGCGGGCACGCGGCGACGACCACGTCGGCCTTGTACTGGCGCGCGGCGGTGAGGAGCTCGTGGCAGAGGCGCAGCGCGCCGTCCCGCTTGGTGAGCATCATCATGCCGCCGCAGCAGTCGGTCTTGGCGTCCCAGTCGGTGATCACGTCGGCCCCCATGGTCTGGAAGAGCCGGTCCATGGTGGTGGGGAACTGGACGTCGTCGAAGGCGCCCATGGGCCGCGAGAACTGGCAGCCGTAGTACGGCGCCACGCGGATACCGGTGAGGCGCCGCGTCACGCGCTCCTCGATCGCCTCGAGGCCGATGTCGTTGATGAGGATGTCCATGATGTGGCGGATCTTCACCTGGCCGTCGTACGAGCGCCCGACGGCGCCCAGGGCGCCGTTGACGGCCTCGAACACCTTCGGGTCCTCGGCCATGTAGCGGTTCGCCTTGGCGAGCGACGTGTAGCAGGCGTTGCAGATCACGCAGATCTCGCGCTCGCCCATCTCCTGGGCGATGGCCATGTTGCGCGCGGCGATGGCGAACGAGTCGAGCTCGCGCACCGAGAAGTAGCTGGTCGCGCCGCAACAGTTCCAGTCGGGGAGCTCGACGAGGCCGACGCCGAGCTTCTCCATGAGCGCCCGCGTCGAGATGTCGTAGGCCTTGCCCGTCGCCTCGGCCGAGCAGCCCGGGTAGTAGAGGTACTTCATTGGGCCTTCGCCTCCTCAGCCTCGAGGTACGCCGAGATCTTCGCGAGCTCGTCCTTGCCCTTGATGTTCTTGGCCGCCAGCGGCATGCGGCCGTTGGCGAGGAGCTTGAGCCCGAGCTGCCAGAACTTGAACGGCATGCCCCAGTCCTTGGTCATCATGTACTTGGCCATGAGCTCGAGCTCGTGGTTGCGGCCGTGCTTGCGGACGCTGTCGATGAAGATCTTGGTCATCGCGGGGTTCTTGCTGCTGTGCTTCGGCGCCAGGTCGTACTTGATGGCCATGCGCTTCAGCTCGTACATGAGGTCGGTGATCTTGATGCCCGCGGGGCAGCGGACGGTGCAGTAGTAGCAGGAGGTGCAGAGCCAAATCGTGTTGCTCTTCACCACGCGGTCGATCATGCCGGCACGGAACGCGGCGATGACCTCGCGAGGCCCGTACTCCATGAGGTAGCTCGTCGGGCAAGATCCCGTGCAGGTGCCGCACTGCTGGCAGATCTTGATCTTCTCACCCGACGGCATGGCCATGACGTCTTCGGTGAACTTACGATGCAGTTCCTTGGCTTGCGCGGTCGTCGCTAGTTCGGTCATTCTCCTCTCCAGTTCCGCAGAGACTGGGCACGTGATGGACTCAGGGCTCCCCGCCTCGCGCCGCCGGCCGCACGGAGACACCGTGAGGGCTTCGGCATGGACGAGTGTCGACCGGCGTACCGGGCGTGTGCGCGGGTGCTTGTGAAGAGTGTAGCAAATTGCGCCACTTAACTCACTCCCGAAGCTGCGCGTCCCCAGTGGCGTGCTCTATCTGTACAAGGCTAGCACCGCGCGAACGGCGGCGCGCCTTCCGAATTGTACAGAGAGCGGACCCCGCGCCACCCCTTTCGACAAGCGCGCGCGGGCCTGCATCAGGCCTTCTCCGGACACGCGTGAGGACTTCTCCGGAGATGCGTCCGGAGGCCACCTGATGGGGGTTCAGGACAGTGCCCGACGCCGGGCGGCGCGGGCGCGGAGCAGCAGCTTTGCGCCCGCGCCGCCGGTGACCTACAATCCTCAGCGCTTCACTTCGGAGCCGACGTAGCTCAGCTGGCAGAGCACATCACTCGTAATGATGGGGTCCGGGGTTCGATTCCCCGCGTCGGCTCCAGTTCCCTACTGCAGCCGCACCACACCCTTGCGGATCGCGTACTTGACGAGGTCGGTCACGTCGTGCAGGGCGAGCTTGCGCATGATGTTGCCGCGGTGGCTCTCGACCGTCTTCCTGCTGAGACCCAGGATGTCGGCGATGTCCTGGTTGGTGTTGCCCTCGGCGATCAGGCGCAGGACCTCCTGCTCCCTCGGCGTGAGCACGCCCACCGTGCCGGGCGGGGCGTCGCCGCTGATGACCCGCCGGTAGTCGTCGATGAGCTTGGCGGCGATGGGCGGGTAGAGGAACGACGCCCCGCTGTGCACCTCGCGGATGGCCTGCACGAGGTCCTCGGTCGCCACGCGCTTGAGCACGTAGCCCGAGGCGCCCGCCTGGATCACCTGCTGCACGTAGGCGTCGTCGTCGTACATGCTGAGGATGAGGATCTTCACCCCCGGCCAGCGACGCTTGATCTCGCGCGTGGCCTCGAGGCCGTTCATGCGCGGCATCACCATGTCCATGATGACCACGTCGACCGCGGCCCGGCCGAGCAGCTCGAGCGCCTCGGCGCCGTCGCTCGCCTCGCCGACCACCTCGATGTCGCTCTGGAGGGCGAGCAGCGAGCACACCCCCTCGCGCAGGATCGTGTGATCGTCGGCGACGATGACCCGTATCGGGCCGCCGCTCGTCACATCCTCGTCATTCATGCCCACCCTCCCTCAGCGGCACCACCACGTAGACGTGGGTGCCGCCGTCGTGGCTCGAGACGATGTTCACCGTACCCCCGAGCAGCTCGGCCCGCTCGCGGATCGACAGCAGGCCGAGGCCGTAGCGCTCGCCCGGGTCCTTGAGCACCTCATCGGGGTCGAAGCCGACCCCGTCGTCGTGCACCGCGAAGCTCGCGTACCCGGGGTGGATCTCCAGGTGGACGGAGACGCGGGTGGCGCCGGCGTGCTTGATGACGTTGGCGAGCGACTCCTGGGCGATGCGGTACAGGGCGGTCTCCGTCTCGGCGGCGATGCGCTGCTGCTCGGCGCCCTCGAAGTCGACCTCGACGAGGAGGTCCGAGCCCCCGAGATGGGACTGGATGTACCAGCGGAGCGCCGGGATGAGCCCGAGGTCGTCGAGCATCGCCGGGCGCAGGTCGTAGATCAGCAGCTTGAGCTGCTCCATGGTGTGCCTGATGAGCTCCTTCGAGGTGGCGACGCGGCTCTTGACGTCCAGAGGGCAGTCGCCGAGACCCTTCTCCACCAGGTCGAGGTTGATGAGCGTCGCCGCGAGCGTCTGGCTGGTCTCGTCGTGCAGCTCGCGGCCGATGCGGCGGCGCTCGTCCTCGATCGAGGTCAGCAGGCGCGAGGAGTACCGGCGTGCCTCGTGCTCGAGGCGGTCGACCGTCTCCATGAGCGCCTCGGAGACGGCCGAGAGGTCGGGGTCGCTCTGCCCGTCCTCGGTCACGAGGTGAGGGTCGACTCCCTTGTGGATCGCCTCGACGATGCGGCCGACCTCGAGCAGCGGGCGCAGCGTGGTGCGCACGAGCACGTAGTTGACCAGGAGGGCGGCGGCGAGGCCCGCGGCGGCCACCGTCGCCGCGACCGTCGCCGGCGGCGCGTCGGGCCACACAAGACCGGCGAGCACCCCGGCGACGCCGACGGCGGCGACCACGACGCCGTTGGCCACCAGAAGGCGGGCGGCGGCCGGGTGGCTGGTCAGTCTCCTCGCGGTCATCGGCGTGCGGTCCTTTCCGGCCGGCCGTTCGCGGTCGGCCCCGGCGGGGACGTGCCCTACGCACGCCAGCCCCCACGCGCCGTACGAGCGTCAGCCCTACGTGCCGTACGAGCGTCAGCCCCTACCTGCCGTGCGAACGTTAACCCATACGTGCCGTACGAACGTTAGCCCATACCGTCGCCTCACGCACGCGCGTCTCGTATACCGCCGGGCCGCCGCCGCGAGCGCTGCAGCCTGCCGGGCCGAGTCCGCGTCCTCCGGCTGCGACTCAGTAGAAGTACCTAGTCAGGCATCGGGTATAGACCTAGGGCGACGCACGTGGTATAGGTAACGAATGCACCGTGTGTCAGGCATGCGCGACGGCGAGGGGACGCGCGCCCTGCCCGGCACCACGGTGCGTGCTGCGTCAGGCATGGTCCGGCACCACTGAGGGTCAGGGGGTTGGTATGAGGATCGGCGTCTACCTCAGCGAGGAGGGCACCGCCGGCGAGACGGCGGTCGACCTCCACTCCATCTTCAACTACGCGAACAACCTGCCCGGAGTGGAGCACGTGGGCGTCCTCGGGCAGCAGCCGAGGCTCCTGTCCGACGTCCTCGCGGCCGAGATCAAGCGGCACCGGCTCGACCGGGTGGTGATCGCCGGCCGTTCGCCGGGCTTCTTCAAGCCGGCCTTCACGCGCGCCATGGCGACCGTCGGCGGCGACCCCGCCGAGGTGAGGCTCGCGTCGTTCAGAGAGCACGGCGCCGCCGGCGGCGCCGCCACCGCCCGCGCCAAGTCCATCCTGGCCTGCGCCGTGATGGGCGTGCCCTACGCCCTGGCCGCGACGCCCGACTCCACGCCCGTCCATCCCACGACGGTCGTGGTGGGCGGCGGCGTCGCCGGCATCCAGGCGGCGCTCGAGATCGCCGACGCCGACAAGCACGTGGTCCTGGTCGAGAAGATGGGCACCATCGGCGGCCACATGGCGATGTTCGACAAGACCTTCCCCACGCTCGACTGCGCCGCCTGCATCCTCACACCCAAGATGGTGGCCGTCGGGCAGCACGACAAGATCGACCTCATGACCTACTCCGAGGTCGAGAAGATCGAGGGCACGCCGGGCGCCTACACGGTGACCATCCGCAAGAAGGCGCGCCGCGTCGACGTCGACGCCTGCGTCGTCTGTCACGCCTGCGCCGACGCCTGCCCGGTCAAGGTGCCGAGCGAGTTCGACGTCGGCATCGCGACGCGCAAGTCCGCCTACCTGCCCTTCCCGCAGGCCGTACCCAATGCCTACCTCATCGACGAGGCGAGCTGCCTGTACGTGCAGAGCGAGGGCAAGCGCTGCGGCAACTGCGCCAAGAAGTGCCCCAAGGAGTGCATCGACCTCGACGCCAAGGACGAGCTGGTCGAGGTCTCCGCCGGCAGCGTCATCCTGGCGACGGGCTACGACATCTACGACGCCGCCAAGGTCGAGCGCTACGGCTACGGCGTGCTGCCCAACGTCATGACGGCGCTCGAGTTCGAGCGCCTCACCAACGCGTCGGGCCCGACCGGCGGCAAGATCGTCACCAAGACCAAGCAGTTCAACAAGAAGCTCAAGGCCGACGAGTGGGTCGTCGACCCCGAGGGGCCCGAGCCCAAGTCGGTCGCCATCATCCACTGCGTCGGCTCGCGCGACGCCCAGCACAACAAGTACTGCTCGCGCGTCTGCTGCATGTACTCGCTCAAGTTCGCCCACCTGGTGCGCGAGAAGCTGCCCGACGCCGAGTGCTACGAGTTCTACATCGACATGCGCGCCTTCGGTAAGGGCTACGAAGAGTTCGCCGAGCGCATCAAGGCCGAGGGCACCTCGGTGATCCGCGGCCGCACGGCGCGCATCACCATGGCCGACGGCGACGACGGCCACATGGTCATCAAGGGCGAGGACATCCTCACCGAGCGCGTGATCGAGCACCCCGTCGACCTCGTGCTGCTCGCCGTCGGCCTCGTGCCGGCCGCGGGCAACGCCCACCTCGCCGAGATGCTGGGCATCGAGTGCGACGAGGACGGCTGGTTCAGCGAGCTCGACTACAACTCCGACCCGACCGACACCGAGCGCGGCGGCGTCTACGTCGCCGGCGCCTGTCAGGCCCCGAAGGACATCCCCGACACCGTCGCGCAGGCCTCCGCGGTCGCCGCCGGCGTGCTCAAAGCCATCGTCAGCGGCAAGGGTGTCGACAGCCACGCGACGCTGTCGCTCGAGCAGATCGAAGCCCGCGCCCGTAACCTCGTCGAGGTCTAAGGAGGTCTTCATGGCGATCCGCGCCAACCCCAAGCTGATCGACGAGATCGAGCGCTACGGAGCGCAGGACGTGTCCAAGTGCTACCACTGCGGCAACTGCTCCGCCGCCTGCCCGTTCTCGAAGGAGCCCTACACGCTCCCGCGGCACTCGATGCGTGCCCTGCAGATGGGGCTCGAGGAGAAGCTCGAAGGCGAGCTCGAGCCCTGGCTCTGCTACTACTGCGGCGAGTGCAGCACCGAGTGCCCGCGCGACGCCGAGCCCGGCGAGACCATGATGAGCCTGCGGCGCTGGCTCACCGCGCGCTACGACTGGACCGGCATCTCCGGCCTCTTCTACCGGTCGTGGAAGGCCGAGCTGTTCGCCATCATCCTCGTCGCCCTGCTCACCGGCGTCGGCTTCCTCGCCGCCGGCTACTGGATCGGCGGCGGCGACATCTCCATCTACAGCGGCGAAGACGCCTTCCTCCCCGCCGGCGAGAGCTGGTACGGCCTGCCGGCGAGCGGCGGGGTCCACCTCTTCGACTGGATCCTCGCCGGGGTACTCGTCTTCTTCCTCGGCAGCAACGCGATACGCATGTGGTGGAAGACGATGGGCAGAGACAAGAGCCTCGACGTCTCCGCCGGCATGTACCTCAAGAAGATCCCCCTGCTGCCGGTGCACTTCTTCACCCAGAAGCGCTACGCGCAGTGTGAGCACAAGCGACCCTGGGTGGTGCACCTCATCCTGATGCTGAGCTACGTCACGATGCTGGTGCTCATCATGTTCTTCCTCGAGCGCATGGCATCGGGCCCCGAGATCGACTGGCGGGTGCACGTCTTCGGCCTGGCGGCGACGGTCGGCCTCATCGGCACGACGGTCTTCGCCCTCCGCGGCCGGGTGCTGAAGAACGAGACCCACTACCAGCACTCGCACGAGTCCGACTGGATGTTCCTGATCCTGCTCGTGATCGTCGCCTCGACGGGCTTCCTGCAGTTCGCCCTGCACCGCTCGGGCTACGACGCGGCGGCCAACATCGCCTACATCGTGCACCTCATGGCGGTGGTACCGATGCTGGCCCTCGAGGTGCCGTTCAGCAAGTGGTCGCACCTCGCCTACCGGCCGCTCGCCATGTACTTCGCCGACGTCCGCGCCGAACCCGCGCTCGCCGCCATGCGTGAGCGCCAACGGACCGACCTGCCGGCGACGGGCGCGTCGCAGGCCGCGTGAGGGAGACGAGCATGGACGAACCCAA
>JAZBOM010000204.1:0-5614 GCA_036351205.1 Thermoleophilia bacterium
GCCGACCGATGCGGCGCATGGGGCCCCCGCAGCTCCCGCCGGGCCCGCGGAAGGTGCGCCGGGCGCCGGTCAGCAGGAGTGGGCGGCCGCGGCCGACCCGCTCGCGGGCCAGCCGCCCGTGGCGCCGCCGTTGCCCCCGGCCCCGGGCACCCAGCCGTCACCGCCGGCCCCGCCGTCACCGCCGGCCGCCGCGACATCGGCTGCGACGGGTACCGACAAGGCCGGCACGGGGCCGGGCGTGGATGCCGGTTCGGGCAAGCTGGTGCACCACTGCTCTCAGTGCGGTGCGGTGATCGAGGGATCGGCCGAGTTCTGCCAGGTCTGCGCGCACCAGGTCAGCGGCGGTGAGACGCCGGCGGCGGGCGAGACGCCGGCCCCGGATGCGCCGCCCGACGACGAGGCGCCCCCCGCCTGACGAACGGCACGGGCGATGGCGGCCGGGGCGGCGCGACTTCACGCCGCCCCGGCCGCCTGCCCGTACACGTGAGAGCATGCTCGCGGTCGTCTGAAGGGAGACAGCGATGACAGCGCCGGTCATGGTCCACTGGGACGCGGTCGAAGCGCGGCACGTGCAGGTCGGGCCGATGAGCGGCTCCTGGGCCGATCTCGGGCGTGCCGCGGGCAGCGTGGCGCTCGGGGTCAAGCGCCTCCGCATCGACGCCGGCATGCGCTCCACCCCCGTGCACGTGCACGACGCCGAGGAGGAGGTCTTCTTCGTCCTCGGCGGGGAGGGTGTCAGCTGGCAGGACGGCCGCACCGCGCCGGTGCGCGCCGGTCACTGCCTGGTGCACCCTGCGGGAGGGGCGGCGCACACGCTCATCGCCGGTGAGGCCGGCCTCGACGTGCTCGCCTTCGGCACGCGCGCCCGGCCGGCGCTCGACCGCCTGCCGCGCGCCGGCGTGGCCTGGCTGGGCGGGAGCTGGGTCGCGACCGAGCCCGAGCCGCACCCGTGGGGCCGCGAGGCGGCCGCCGGAGAGCTCATCGGCGAGCCGGCTGCAGAGGCGCTGCCCGGCATGGTCGCGCTCGAGGACGTGCCCGAGGACGAGCCCGGCCGCGCCGACATGCAGTTCCGCCGCCGCCTGCTGACGCGAGGGCGCGCGGTGCTCGCCGGCCTGCAGCACGTGCGGCTGCCCGCCGGCATGATGGGCTGGCCGCCGCACGTGCACTCGGCCGACGAGGAGCTCTTCGTCGTGCTCGAGGGCGCGGGGTCGCTGCTCCTCTACGATGCGCCGCGGCCCGAGCAGCCCGCCGAGCACCGGGTGTCGGCCGGTCACGTCGTGGCCCGCCCCGCCGGGAGTTGTGTGGCCCACGCTTTCCGCGCCGGCGAGGAGGGACTCGCCTACCTCGTCTACGGCGAGCGCCAGGGGCACGACATCGTCTACTACCCGCGCTCGCGCAAGATCGGCTTCAAGGGGCTCGGCGTGCTGACGCGCATCGAGCCCTGCGGGTACTGGGACGGCGAGGGGGAGGACTGACACGTGACTCTCTCGACGACGGAGAGCGCGACGGCCTCGGTGAGCGCGACATCCGCGGCGGCCGGGGGCCGGCGATGACGGTGGCGAGCTATGCCGGCAAGAGCCCCGTCGTCGGGGAAGGCACGTACGTGCACCCCTCGGCCGACGTCTTCGGCGACGTCGCGCTCGGCCGCGGCTGCTGGGTCGGCCCCGGGGCCCGCCTGCGCGGTGACTACGGCACGATCGTCGTCGGCGACTGCTGCGCGCTCGAGGACAACTGCGTCCTGCACGCGCGCCCCGGCGAGACCTGCCGCCTCGGCGACTGGGTGACGGTCGGCCACGGCGCGGTCGTGCACAACGTGACGCTGATCGACGACTACGCCGTGATCGGCATGGGCGCCGTCGTCAGCGACTGGGCCGAGGTGGGGGAGTGGGCCGTGGTCGGCGAGGGCGCCGTGGTGCCGCAGCGTGCGGTGGTGCCGGCGGGGCGCATCGCCGTCGGCGTGCCGGCGCGCTTGCTCGAGCGCCCGGTCGACGAGGAGCACCGGGCGGCCTGGCGCGCGTTCAAACAGCGGTACGTCGACCTCGCCCGCGAGTACCCGGGAGCACTCGGCCGCTGAGACCTTGGCGTGCGCGTCTGCTCGCCGAACGCTGTGCGTGACGACCGTTCGCTGCTGCCTCCGATTAGCACGGGCACCGGCCGGGGTAAGCACAAACACCACGCGCGGCCGCAGGGGCCGCCGGCCAACCGATCCCGTGAGGAGAGCTGCCGTGAAGGAGAAGCTCGGCGCCACCAACGCCCTCTACCCGCTCGTCACCGCCATCGTCGGCAGCACCGTCGAGGGCAAGCCCAACTTCGCCACCATCGCCCACGTGGGCATCGCCTCGCTCAAGTCGATCACCGTCGGCATGGGCAAGGACCACTACACGAACCGGGGCATCAGGGAGCACGGCACGTTCAGCGTGAACCTGCCGACCGAGGCCCAGGTCGAGGTCACCGACTACCTGGGCATGGCGAGCGGCGCCAAGGTCGACAAGACGAAGATCTTCACCGTGAGCTACGGCCAGCTCGAGACAGCGCCGCTGATCGACGAGTGCCCCGTCTCGATGGAGCTGCGCGTCATCGAGCACGTCGAGCTGCCCACGCACGACCTCTTCGTGGGCGAGGTCGTCGCCACGTACGCCGACACGGCCGTCCTCACCAACGGGATCGTCGACCTCGCCAAGCTGCGCCCGCTTCTCTTCGACATGACCAGCCGGAAGTACTGGGGCCTGGGCGAGCCGCTGGCCAAGTGCTGGAGCGTCGGCAAGGATTACGGCCCCCTGAGCTGAGAAGCGCCGCCGTCACCATCGACGTCGCCGTCGTGCGGTCGACGGGCCGATGACGACGGACGGCCTGAAGCGGCAGACGCAGGTGGGGTCGGTGGCGTCGGCTGTGCCGCGCTCGCGGGCGACGAAGCGGCGGAACGCGTCGAGGGCGCCGTCGAAGCGCTCCCAGTCGATCGAGTAGTACGTGCGCGTGCCCTCCTCGCGCATGCGCACGAAGCCGGTGCCGCGCAGCACGGCGAGGTGGTGCGAGACGAGCGGCTGGCTGGCCTCGACGTCGGCGGTCAGCTCGCAGACGCAGCGCTCGCCGCCGAGCAACTGCTCGACGATGCCCGCGCGCGTGCTGTTGCAGAAGGCCTTGAAGAACGGGACGAAGGCCTCGATGCCGGGGCCGTCGCGGCCCTGATCGTCGCTCATGGGGCTCCTCCTCGACGCCGTCGTCTGCCCGACGACGCCTCGACCTCAGCAGTCTACATCCACTTTCCTTGATGGTCAAAGTGTGCTTATATAAACGGGAACCTATGAATAGATGTCCGCCCCTCGTCCCGCGACGGAGTGACCCATGACCGAGAGCACCGTGCGCCGCCTCTCCTTCCTCGACCGCTACCTCACCCTCTGGATCTTCCTCGCCATGTTCGTCGGCGTCGGCATCGGCTGGGCCTTCGAGGGCGCCCAGGACTTCATCGACACCTTCCAGGTCGGCACCACCAACTTGCTCATCGCGGTCGGCTTGATCGTGATGATGTATCCGCCGCTCGCCAAGGTGCGCTACGAGGAGCTCGGCGACGTCTTCCGCGACCGCCGCGTGCTCGGTCTCTCTCTCGTGCAGAACTGGGTCATCGGGCCGTTCCTCATGTTCTTCCTCGCCATCGTCTTCCTGAGCGACAAGCCCGAGTACATGGTCGGGCTGATCCTCATCGGGCTGGCGCGCTGCATCGCCATGGTCATCGTCTGGAACCAGCTGGCCGGCGGGGACACGGAGTACGCCGCCGGCCTCGTCGCCTTCAACAGCGTCTTCCAGGTGCTCTTCTTCAGCGCCTACGCCTGGTTCTTCATCACCGTGCTGCCGCCCCTCTTCGGCCTCGAGGGCAGCATCGTCGACGTGAGCATCGGCGAGATCGCGCAGAGCGTCTTCATCTACCTCGGGATCCCGTTCATCGCCGGGATGCTCACCCGCTACATCGGCCTCAAGACGAAGGGCAGGGAGTGGTACGAGCGGCAGTTCATCCCGCGCATCAGCCCACTCACGCTCGTCGCCCTGCTGTTCACGATCCTCGTCATGTTCAGCCTCAAGGGCGACCTCATCGTCGAGATCCCCTTCGACGTCGTGCGCATCGCGATCCCGCTGCTCCTGTACTTCGTCATCATGTTCTTCGTGAGCTTCTACCTCGGCCGCCGGATCGGCGCCGACTACTCGAAGACGGCGACCCTGTCGTTCACGGCGGCGAGCAACAACTTCGAGCTCGCGATCGCCGTCGCCGTGGCGGTCTTCGGCATCGGCTCCGGGCAGGCCTTCGCGGCGGTGATCGGCCCGCTCGTCGAGGTGCCGGTGCTGATCAGCCTGGTCGGCGTCGCCCTCTGGCTCGGGCGCCGGTACTGGGGCCTGCGCGACGAGCCACTGCCGTCGGCGGTGGCCGCCGGGGCGGCCGAGGTGGGATGCTGCGTCGACACGAGCGGGCCCGGCGACGGCGAGTCGCACGCGGGCGCGGCGCCCGAGTGACGGTCGAGGCTGACGACGAGTCGATGGAGGAGGTCGGTGTGTCGCTCTCGGGTGAGGAACTGCGCAACAAGGTGGACTGGGGCCCGACCGTCGACCCCGAGCTCTGCACGGGGTGCGGCGTGTGCGTCGACTTCTGTCACCAAGGTGTCTGGGAGCTCGTCGACGACAAGGCGGTCGTGGTAGCGAAGGGCGCCTGCGTCGTCGGCTGTTCGCACTGCGCGACGCTCTGCGAGCAGGAGGCCATCTCGTTCCCCACGATCGAGGAGCTGCGCCGGTCACGTTGCTGCGACCAGAGGGGGGAGACATGAGGATCGAGGTCCTGGGCGCCGGCTGCGCGCGCTGTGAGCGTGTGGCCGCGAACGCCCGCGAGGCCGTGCGCGACCTGGCGATCGACGACATCGAGGTCGTCGAGGTGCACGACCTGAACGAGATCACGAAGTACGGCCTGACCGCGACGCCGGCTCTGGCCATCGACGGCACGATCGTCGTTGCCGGCCGCGTACCAGAGAAGGCCGAGCTCGTCTCGCTGATCACGTCGGCCCTGGTGTGAGCGCTTCGGCCAGAAGCGTCGCGCTCGTGATCGCGCTGGCCGGGCTGGCGCTGGTGCTCGCCGCCTGCGGCGGCGAGCAGGCCGCCGGCCCGACCCCGGGCGCGTCGGGCGCGGGCACGCCGCCTGCCGGCGCGCCGCTCGTCACCTTCGTCGAGCTCGGCTCCGACAACTGCATCCCCTGTCGCGAGATGCGCCCGGTCATGGACGCCATCACGCGCAGCTACGCACCTGACGTCCTGGTCGTCTTCTACGATGTGTACGAGCAGGGCGACATGGCGGAGAAGTACGGGGTGCGGGTCATCCCGACCCAGGTCTTCCTCGACGAGAGCGGCAGGGAGTTCTACCGTCACGAAGGCTTCCTCCCACGCGAGGCCATCGAGGAGCTCCTCGCCGAGCGCGGCATCACCAAGGCCGGCACGTGACCGACTGGCGCAAGGAGTGGAAGCCGCTCCTGTGGATCGTCGCCGGCTTCCTCGCGATCTACTGGCTGCCGCTGGGCAGCGCGCGCTTCGACAACGCCGTCATGGAGGCGCTCGAGCTCACCAAGTGGTACGCGCGGGAGCA
>JAZBOM010000205.1:0-2193 GCA_036351205.1 Thermoleophilia bacterium
GAGCATGCCGCAGGCGAAGCCGAGGACGGCGCCCAGCGTCGGCAGCCAGTGACGCCGCATCCTGGCCTGCGGCGCGATGTCCTGGAAGACGAGGTAGGTGATGCCGCCGGCGGCGAAGACCATGACGGCGGCGACGAACTGCGCGTGGTCGCGCAGATACAGGTAGCCGCCCGAGGACGCCAGCGGCCCGAGCGCGCTGACGCCGAGGAGAGCCAGAAGGACAGCCCGCGGCCTGTTGCCCGAGCGCACCATCTCGCGGTACGACGCGAAACCTTCGGGCAGGTTCTGGGCGGCGATGAACGCCGCCAGAAGGGCCCCGAGGGCCCTGTCCTCGGCGAAGAGCGCCCCGAGCGCGATCGCCTCGGGCACGAAGTCCATGAGCATGGCCATGAACTGCGCGCGGCTCTCGCCGCGCTTCTGAAGATAGCCGTCGGCCCCGGAGAACACGACGCCGCCGGCGACGAACGACGCGGCCAGCGCCGGCGCGCCGAGCCTCGCCATGCCCTCCGGCACCAGCGCGAAGGCGACCGCCGCGAGCAGCACGCCGCCCCCGAAGGCCACGACGCCGTGGACCAGCTCCGCCTTCGCCTCCGTGTCTTCGCTGCCCTCGAGACGGGCGACGACGCCGCCCGCGAAGGCCGCCACCCCGGCCAGCCACGCGATGAGGATGATCAGCGCGAGCTCGCTCACCCTGCCAGCCTGCCCCCTCGGCGCGGCGGCGGAACGCCCCCGGCGATGGCGACGACGCCGGGTCCGCCTACATTGCCGTTGTCGCCGCAGCGGGAAGAAGGTCATGGAGAGGTCCCGAAATCGACGAAGCGGGCGTGACGACGTGCCGGTCTTCAAGAATCGGACCGAAGCGGGCGAGGTACTGGCGAGATCGCTCGAGGCGTACGCCGAGCGCGGCGATACCGTCGTCCTCGGACTGCCGCGCGGCGGGGTGCCCGTCGCCCTCGAAGTGGCGAAGGCGCTGCGCGCGCCACTCGACGTCTTCATCGTACGCAAGCTCGGCGTGCCCGGGCGCGAAGAGCTGGCGATGGGCGCCATCGCGTCCGGCGGGGTCCGTGTGGTGAACGCAGACGTCGTCAACGGACTCGGCATCGACGAGGTCATGCTCGACGTCGTGGCCCGTCGCGAGGAGAGGGAGCTGGAGCGGCGCGAGCGGCTCTACATAGGAGACCGGCCCCCGGTGCGGCTCGAGGACAAGACTGCCATCGTCGTGGACGACGGCCTCGCCACCGGGGCGAGCATGCGAGCCGCGGTGCACGGCGTGAAGGAGCACGCCCCGGCCTCGGTGATGGTCGCCGTGCCGACCGCGGCGCCCGAAGCCTGCGCGGCGATCGCGCGGATCGTCGACGACATCGTCTGCCTGCAGACCCCGGAGCCGTTCTACGGTGTGGGCGCCTGGTATGAGGACTTCGCGCAGACCACCGACGAGGATGTCGCGCGCCTGCTCGACGAGGCCGCACGACTGGAGGGTGCGGCGTGAGGGCCGGCGTGTCGTGATGGGGCGCGGACCACGTCAGTCGCCGCCCTTGCCCGTCTCAACCGTTACTCCGGCGCATGTCGGGGAAGGGACCAAGGGTCGGGACAAGGCGACTTGAGGAGGGAAGCGTCATGGCGATCGTCCGTTGGGACCCGCTGGACATCGGCCGCTGGGAGCCGATCGACGAGCTCGCGTCACGCATGAGTCGCCTGTTGAACCAGGCCCGTGCGCGCGACATCTTCGCCCCCGCCATCGACGTTTTCGAGACGGACGACGCGCTCGTGGTGAAGGCGGAGCTGCCGGGCGTCGACTCGAAGGATGTCGAGGTCTCCGTCGACGAGGGCAGGCTGGCGATCCGCGGCGAGCGTCGCTCCGAGGAGAAGGTGGAGGAGGACCGCTACTACCGGATGGAGCAGTGCTACGGCCGCTTCGAGCGCACGATCACGCTGCCGCGAGACGTGAAGACCGAGGAGATCGACGCCAGCTACGACGACGGCATCCTGAGGGTGACCGTGCCCAAGATGCCCGAGGCCAAGGTCGAGCCGAGGCGCATCGAGATCAAGGGCCGTTCGGAGAAGCTGCCGCCCGCGCAGGCGGCGTGACCGTCCTTTGCGGTGCGGCGGACCCGCGTCGCGGGTCCGCCGCCCCCGAAAGGCAGCCGTGAGCGAACGAGAGCATCCCCGCGCCCACGGCGGCCGCTTCCGCAC
>JAZBOM010000206.1:0-6564 GCA_036351205.1 Thermoleophilia bacterium
AGACGGTCGCCGCCGTCGACGACGACTTCGATCTCGGCGGCGAGGCCGTCGCCGTTGCCGGTGAGCACGTGGTCGTTGGTGACGATGAAGCCGCCCTTCTCGACCACGACCCCGGTGCCGATCGTCACCCGGCCCTCCTCGAGGCCTCCGCCCCAGGCACGCACGTCGACCACCGAGGGCAGGAGGGTCTCGGCGACGGCCCGCGACTTGCCGGTCGGCAGGACCGGCTCCTTGACGGCCGGCGACTCGAAGCAGCCGGCAAGACCGAGAGTCAGCACGCCGGCGGCGAGCATGGACACGACGAGGACGAGGGCGACGCCGACGACGGCGGCCGAAGAGGCGCGTGACGCCGGCGGGATCGGCAGCGTGAGCGCCGTCTGCGTCGCCGCGCCGCGGCGGCGTGCGGGTCGCCGGAAGCGGCTCATGAGAGAGCCGCCGGTCGTGGAGGGAGGCTGCGCATGACCTGATGGTACAGCCTCCCGGCGGCTTGCATTGCCCGGCGTCGTGCGAGACGGTCTTAGGCGACGGGCCGCGGAGACGGTCGAGGCGACACGAGGAGCGGGCCATGGTCGACGACCGAGGGCTGAGCGGCGAGGAGATCCGCGCCCTCGACCGCGCCCACGTGGTGCACTCCTGGTCGGTGCAATCGGCGATCGATCCGCTGCCGGTCGTCGCCGCGGAGGGCTCGTGGTTCGTCGATGCCGAGGGCCGCCGCTACCTCGACTTCGCCTCGCAGGTCGTGAGCGCGAATCTCGGCCACCAGCACCCCCGGGTGACGGCGGCCATCGCCGCCCAGGCAGGTCGCCTGTGCGCCCTCGGGCCGGGGTTCGCGAGCGAGGGCCGCTCACGCCTCGGGCGTTTGCTCGCCGAGGTCGCGCCCGGCGACCTCACCACGAGCTTCTTCACCAACGGCGGCGCCGACGCGGTCGAGAACGCCGTCAAGCTGGCGCGCTGGTACACCGGGCGCAGCAAGGTCGTCGCCCGCTACCGCTCCTACCACGGCGCGACCGCCGGCGCCGCGTCCCTTACCGGCGACCCGCGCCGCTGGCCCGTCGAGCCCGGCGTGCCCGGTGTCGTGCGTCTGCTCGACCCGTACCCGTACCGCTGCCCGGCGGGGCACCCCTACGACGGGGTGCCGCCGGCGCCCGGGCGGCCGTGCGCGCACGCCGACGGGGGTGTCCTCGCCGCATCCGGCACGGCCCATCTCGTCGCCGGCGGCCCGCCCGCTGACGCGCCCGGCTCGGACGGGCCGGGCGCGGGTCCGCTCGGCGCGACGGGCTCTGCAGGCTGCCCGGTCTGCTCGGGCGGCCCGCACCTCGAGGAGGTCCTGCGGTACGAAGGCCCCGAGAGCGTGGCCGCCGTGGTGCTCGAGACCGTGACCGGGGGCAACGGCGTACTGGTGCCGCCCGACGGCTACCTGCGCTCGGTGCGCGAGGTGTGCGACCGGTACGGCATCCTCCTCATCCTCGACGAGGTCATGGCCGGCTTCGGCCGCACCGGGCGCTGGTTCGCCTGCGAGCACTGGGGCGTCGTCCCCGACATCATGGTCGTGGCCAAGGGCATCACCTCGGGCTACGTGCCGCTGGGCGCGATGGTGGTCTCCGCGCGCCTGCGGGACTGGCTGCTCGACCACGAGTTCGCGAGCGGGCTCACCTCCACCGGCAACCCGATCGCCTGCGCCGCCGGCATCGCCACGATCGAGGCCATGCGCGACGAGGGCCTGGTGGAGAGGGCCGCGGTGCTCGGCGAGCAGCTCGGGGCGGGGCTGGCCGCGCTGGCCGCCCGCCACCCGGCGGTCGGCGAGGTGCGCGGCCTCGGCCTGCTCTGGGGCCTCGAGCTGGTGCGCGACCGGGCGACGCGCGAGCCGCTCGTGCCGTTCGCGGCCACGGGGGAGACCGCGGCCCCGATGGTCCGGCTGAAGAAGGCGGCGATGGCCCGCGGTCTTTACCTCATGACGCACGACAGCCTGGTGCTCGTCGCGCCGCCGCTGGTGATCGGCGAGGACGAGTTGGCCGCGGGTCTCGCCGTGCTCGACGAGGTGCTGGCCGTGGCCGACGAGGCCGCCGCTCGGCCGTAGTCACGGGCCGGGTCGCGCGCGTCCCGGCCGGCCGCGGCTTCCACCGCCGTTTCGGAGCCGGGGCCTGCGCGGGGTGACTACCGAGCGACCGGCGTGCCGACCGGCGTGTCGGCTGCGATATCCGCCACCGCCTCGGCGTCGGGGCCGGCCGCCGCCACCCCGGGTGCGACCTGCGCCTCGTACTGGGCGAAGTTCTCGCGGAACATGCGGGCGAGCGTGCGCGCCGACTCGTCGTAGGCCGCCGGGTCGGCCCAGGTCGAGCGCGGGTCGAGGACGCTCCCGGCGACGCGCTCGCAGTGCTGCGGCACCAGGAGCTTGAACACGGGATGCGGCGTGAAGCCGGCCCGTGCGATTGAGCCGTCCAGAGCGGCCCCGAGGAGCGAGCGGGTGAGGCCGATGTCCATGCGGTGGCCCACGCCGTAGGGACCGCCCGTCCATCCCGTGTTCACGAGCCAGCAGTCGGTCCCGTGCCAGTCGAGCCGCTCGGCCAGCATCTCCGCGTACCGCTCCGGGGGCAGCGGCATGAACGGGGCGCCGAAACAGGCCGAGAAGGTCGGCCGCGGCTCGTCGATACCGACCTCGGTGCCGGCCACCTTGCTCGTGAACCCGGAGAGGAAGTGGTAGCTCGCCATCTCGGGCGTCAGCCGGGAGATGGGCGGCAGCACGCCGAAGGCGTCGCAGGTGAGGAAGAAGACGTTGCGCGGGTGATCGCCCACTCCGCCCAGCACGGCGTTGGGGATGTGCTCGACGGGGTACGTGGCGCGGGTGTTCTCGGTGAGGAAGTCGGAGTCGTAGTCGATGGCCCGCGTCTGCGGGTCGATGATCACGTTCTCGAGGATCGAGCCGAATTTGATGGCGTGGTGGATCTGCGGCTCCGACCTCTCGGAGAGGCGGATCGTCTTGGCGTAGCAGCCGCCCTCGAAGTTGAAGACACTGTGGTCGCTCCAGCCGTGCTCGTCGTCGCCGATCAGGCGCCGCGACGGATCGGCGGAGAGCGTCGTCTTGCCGGTGCCCGAGAGGCCGAAGAAGAGCGCCACGTCGCCCGCCTCACCCATGTTGGCGGAGCAGTGCATCGGGAGCACGCCGCGCTGCGGCATCAGGTAGTTCATGACCGTGAAGACCGCCTTCTTGATCTCGCCCCCGTACATGCTGCCGAGGATGAGGACGAGCTTGCGTGTGAAGCTGATGCCGACGAAGACGGAGCTGCGCGTGCCGTCGAAGTCGGCGCTGGCGCGCAGGGCGCCGCAGGCGATCACCGTGAAGCCGGGGGCGAAGTCGGCGAGCTCGATCGCCGTCGGGCGCACGAAGAGTGTGGTGGCGAAGAGCGCGTGCCAGGTGGCGTCGGTCACCACGCGCACCGGGAGGCGGTAGGTGCGCTCGGCCCCGGCGAAGCCGTCGAAGACGTAGAGGTCGCGGTCGTGCAGGTAGCCGCGCGCCTTGCCGAGGAGGCGGTCGAAGAGCGCCGGCTTGCAGGGCAGGTTGATGTCGCCCCAGCAGACCTGCTCGGCGGCCGCGCCCTCCTCGACGATGACGCGGTCATGGGGTGAGCGCCCCGAGGGCTCGCCGGTCTTGACCACGAGGGCCCCGTTGGCCGCCAGGATGCCCTCGTCGCGCGCCAGGGAGCGCGCGATGAGCTCGGCGGGCGGCAGGTTGCGGTGCACGCCGCCGCTGCCGGCGAGCCCCAGCTCCTCGAGCTGGCGGCGGATGGTGTCGTCGGCGGACGCGGCGGTCATCACGCGGGCACTCCCTCCGGGCAGGCCGGCGCCGTTCGTGGCGGCGGCGGTGCTCTACCGTACCAGACGTCGCCTCAGCGGAGCGAGAGGATGCGCCGCGCCTCGGAGGGCGAGGCGACCTCGCGGCCGAGCTCGGAGGCCAGCCGCACGACGCGCTCGACGAGCTGGGCGTTGCTCGTCGCCAGCTCGCCCCTGCGATAGTAGATGTTGTCCTCGAGGCCGACGCGCGCGTGGCCGCCCATGGCGATCGCGATCGCCGCCATGGGCGTCTGCGCGCGCCCGATGCCGATGACCGACCAGGTGGCGTCGGCAGGGAGCATCCCGACGAGGTGGACGAGCGCCGCGGCGGTAGCCGGCATGCCGTAGGGCGCGCCGAGCACGAACTGGAAGTGGGCGGGCGCGCTCAGCTTGTCGTCGGCGAGGTAGCGCAGGCACGTGGCGACGTGGCCGGCGTCGAAGCACTCGAGCTCCGGCTTGACGCCGAGCTCGCGGGCCCGCGCCGCCAGGGCGTCGAGGAACTCGGGCGGGTTGAGGAAGACGCCGGCCGGCGTGTTCAGCGAGCCGGCGTCGAACGAGGCCATCTCGGGGCGCAGGGCGAGCGGGGCGAGTCGCTCCTCGATGGGCAGGTTGCGCCCCGGGATGCCGCTGGTCGTGAGGCAGAGCACGGCGTCGGTCTCGCCGCGCAGCGCCTCGACGACGGGCGTGAAGACCGCGAGGTCCTGCGTGCCGAGTCCCGTCTCCGGGTCGCGCACGTGGACGTGCAGCACCGCGGCGCCGGCGCGCCATGCGTCGACCCCGGAGCGCACGATCTCGGCCGCTGCGACCGGGATGTGCGGCGTCTGCGCCTTGCTGATGCGCGAGCCGGTCAGGCCCGCCGTGATGATGAGCTGCTCCACGGCTCCTCCTCGTCGGGCCGAGTCTACGCCTGTCGCGCACGCCGGGCGATGGACCGCCCCGGCCCCGGTCGCCCGCCGCGCTTTACCTGCCCTTAACGCGGGCGGTGGTTCGAACTCGGCTCAGCGGGAAGCGTTGAGGAGTGAACGGCGCGGGGCGCACCTCACAACGATGATGACCGGGGCGCTCCGCCCTCTCTGTCGAGGGAGGGCGCGTCCTTGAGACTCGGCGAGCAGATCCCGAGGCACGGGGAGGTCCGGCTCCCGGGCGGTCGCGGCGAGCCCGTGAGGACCTACGGGGACGGGCGCGTGTGCGCCGCCCGCGGGTGCGTGACGGTCCTGTCGCGCTACAACCCGTCCGAGTTCTGCGCCGTCCACGGCCGGTCGGCGGCCGATGCCGGTGAGCATCGTCATCGGCGCGACGCCCCGCTCATCACGCGCCGTTGCGCCTACGCTTCCTGTGGCCGCGAGTTCACGACCACGAACACGGCACGCAAGTACTGCAGCGACCGCTGCCGCATGCGCGCCTTCCAGGAGCGGCAGCGCCTGGCCAGGGTCGCGTAGTCCGGCGGAGGCGCGGGACCGTCGGTGCAGATCGGCTCCGCTCTCGAGCTGTCCAACGGCGTCCGTCTGCCGGTGCTGGGGCTGGGGGTCTTCCGCGCCCGGCCCGGGGCGGAGACGCGTGACGCCGTCCGCTGGGCGCTCGAGCTGGGCTACCGGCACATCGACACGGCGCACATCTACGGCAACGAACGCGACGTCGGCGCGGCCGTGCGCGCCGCCGGCATCCCCCGCGGCGACGTCTTCGTCACCACCAAGCTGGGCAACCGGGACCACGGGTACGACGCGACGCGGCGAGCGTTCGAGCGGAGCCTCGCCGCCCTCGGTCTCGACCACGTCGACCTGTACCTCATCCACTGGCCCGTGCCCGAAGGACGTGCACAGAGCTGGCGCGCGCTGGAGGCGATCCATGCCGAGGGCGGGGCCCGTGCCATCGGGGTCAGCAACTACACGGTCGCGCACCTGCGCGGACTGCTGGCGGAGGCGGACGTGGCGCCGATGGTCGCCCAGTTCGAACTGCACCCGTTCCTCGCCCAGACGGAGCTCGTCGACCTCTGCCGGCGGCACGGCATCGCCGTCGAGGCCTACAGCCCGCTGACCCGCGGCCGGCGCCTGCACGACCCCGTCGTGCAGGCGGTGGCCGCGGCACACGCCAGGACGGCGGCCCAGGTCGTGCTCCGCTGGTCCCTGCAGAAGGGCTACGTGCCGCTGCCGAAGTCGGTCCACCGCCAGCGCCTGGCCGAGAACGCCGCCATCTTCGACTTCGAGCTCTCAGCGGCCGAGACGGCGCGCCTTGACGCCCTCGACGAGGGCCTGCACGTGGCCTGGGACCCGACCGGCGTGCCCTGACGGGGCGTCCCAACGCCTGGCGGCGAGGGCGGGAGTCAGGTCCGGCCGCGCCGGCTCTCCCGTGGTGCGAGGGATCGCCGCTGCGCTGCGCGGCGTCTCTCCGAACGCTGCGCTCACTCCGCGGTCGCGCACATCTCTCACGACTCTCGTCGCTGCCTCGGACGGCGCTCAGCTGGGGCTCATGCGCGCGCGACATCCTCTCACCTGCGCCGATGAAGGCGTGCGGGGCGGCGGCCGTCGGGGCCGCTCCCTGCGGACAGGGTCACGAGATGAAGGGGTACAGGATGAGACTGAGCAGGAACGCACTTCGCGCGGCGCTCGCCGTCGCCGGGATCGCGCTCGTCGGCGCGGCCGCCACGGCCGTGACCGGGGAGGCGGCCGCCTCCACCGACGGGCCGGCCCCGAAGGCCAAGAACGTCATCGTCATGATCAGCGACGGCTGGGGCTACAA
>JAZBOM010000207.1:0-4263 GCA_036351205.1 Thermoleophilia bacterium
GCCGTACACGAACTGCTTGTAGTCGGGCTGGTGGTTCTTGAGCGCGTTGATGCCGCCGGTGGTGGCGCACTGGCCGTAGGCGATGACGATCGCGGCGCGCTTGCGGATCTCCATGAGCCGGGCGCGATCGGCCTCGCGGGTGAAGCTGCCCTCGATGAGGGCGATGTCGATCGGCTCCGTCGTCGTCTCGGTCATCGCCTCGCGGAACTCCACGATGTCGACGTGCTTGAGCAGCTCGAGGAACGGCTCGGCGCCGTAGTTGGTCATCTCGATCTGGCAGCCCTCGCAGCAGGCGAAGTCGAAGAATGCGACCTTGGGCTTACTCATCTCAGAACGCCTCCTCGAGGTCCTGGACGTCGGCGAACGAGAACACCGGGCCGTCGACACAGACGTACTTGTCGTTGATCTGACAGTGACCGCACTTGCCCACGCCGCACTTCATGCGGCGCTCGAGGTCGACGAAGACGTTCTCGCGCGGGATGCCGATGGCGTCGAGCTCGCGGATCACGAAGCGGTAGAAGATCGGCGGCCCGCAGATGACGGCGCGGGTCTCGGGCGACAGCTGGACCTTGGGGAAGAGCGTGGTGATGACGCCGACGTTGCCGGTCCAGGTCGGGTCGGTCTTGTCGACGGTCTCGTGGTACTCCATCTCCTGCATGCCGCGCCAGCAGGCGAGGTCGTCGCCGAAGAGCTGCAGGCAGGGCTCGCGCGAGCCGTAGAAGAGCACGAAGCGCTCGAACTCGTCGCGGCGGTCGAGGATGTACTGGATCAGGCTCCGCGTCGGGCAGAGGCCGATGCCGCCGGCCACGACGAGCACGTCGTGGCCGCGCAGCTTGTCGAGGTCGAAGCCGTGGCCCAGGGGGCCGCGCACGTACACGGTGTCGCCCTCTTCCAGCTTGCAGACCGCCCCGGAGACGCGGCCGACCGACCGCACGACCAGGTCGAAGCTCTCCGTACGCGTCGGCGAGCTGGCGAAACCGATGGGGATCTCGCCGTAGCCGAGGAGGCCGAGCTCGACGATCTGGCCGGGCTCGAACTCCATGGGCTGACCGTCGCTCATCTGCAGCGTGAAGTGCTTCTCCGTCGGAGTCGCCTGCACGGCCTGGAGGATGGTGGCTTCACGAGGCAGGAAGATGTTCTCGACTTCGTTCCAGTGGCACTGGTGCTCCATCGCTTCGCTCCTCATGAGGCCATGATCCGGTTGATGACCCGCACGGGGTCGGCGATATCGGCGGTGCAGCCCGCCGAGCAGCGGCCGCAGCCGACGCAGGCGGGGCCGCCGAGCTTCTCGTTGAGGTAGGTGGCCTTGCGCATCATGCGGTGGCGGAAGCGCTGGCCGCGCCGCTCGCGGAAGTTCTCGCTGCCGCCGTCGCCGAGCGAGCACTTGGCGAAGTCCTCGGTCAGGCAGCCGTCCCAGAAGCGCGTGCGCTGACCCGACGCGTCGACGTTCCACGTGTCCTGCACGTCGAAGCAGTAGCAGGTGGGGCACACCGTGTTGCAGGTGCCGCACGAGAAGCAGTCCTCGGCGAGCTCGTCCCAGAGCTTGTCGTCGCCGAAGGCGGCCCGTACCTTGGTCGCGATCTCCTCGGTGCCGTGCTCCAGCTTCTCGGCGCACTGCGCGAGCGCCGCGGCGTTGACCCGGGCCGCCTCGTCGATCTGGGCCTCGGTCGCCGGCTGGAACGCGCCGTAGCCGAGCAAGGCCTCGCCGCGCTCGGTGCGCGTCTCGAGGACGTAGCCGCCCTCGATCGCCGTGAGGAAGGCGTCGTGACCCTGGGGCTGCACGTCGGCGCCGACCGAGGCGAAGAACGCGCGGCTCGACACGTTCTGGATGTTGGAGGCGACGATCGTGGTGGTCTCACGATGCCCCATGTAGTTGACGTCGTAGTTGCGCTCCGAGAAGAGGAGGTCGGTCTGGTCGATCGCCTTGACGTCGTAGAAGTGGACGCCGAGGAGGACCTTCTCGGTCGGCTCCAGCGCCGCCTGGACCCCGGCTTCGTCGAAGCGGAGCAGGTCCTGCGCCGGCGGGAAGAAGAGCTTCTTCGGCGGCAGGATGGTGACGTCGTAGTCGAGCCGCAACTCGTCCGGCGCCTCGAGGCGCTCGAAGACGAATCGCGAGCGCTTCGCCACCGGTCCGTAGACCGGCACCGCCTCCATCATGGCGGTGAGGAACGCGGCAAAGTCGTCGCTCCTGATGAATGAGGTGGTCATCGGACCTCGCTAGGTTGGACCCGCGCCTCTCTCGCGCCGAGCGAGCGGCCTGACAATGGGGACTGACCCGCGGCCACGGGGGCGTGGGAGCGGGCGCAGAAGGATGTCGTCATAGCGTCATAGTGTCGATCGTACGTACCTCTCGAGCCGTCGTGCCGGTATGGCCGGTCGCTCCGCTCGAGAGCGTAGTATGTTGCCCGGTCGGCGACGTCGCAAGCTTCTCCGTCCGGCACCTTGGCTCGAGGACTTCGTCGAAGGCTACCTGAACGTGACGGCCTTCACAATCGCGGGGCCGAGCCGGCGCGCTCGCTGCCGGCGCTCCTCCGGCCGTCACGGAGCGCCGGGGTCGTCGTCGAACAGCGCGAGAAAGCGGCCGTAGCCCTCCCGCTCCAGGTCCTCCGTGGGCACGAAGCGCAGGGCCGCCGAGTTGATGCAGTACCGCAGACCGGTCGGCGGAGGGCCATCGGGGAAGACGTGGCCGAGGTGCGAGTCGGCGCCGGCGCTGCGGACCTCGTTCCGCGAGCCGAGCAGGCCGGAGTCCTCCCGCGTCGTGACGGCGTCTGGGCCAATGGGTCGCGTGAAGCTCGGCCACCCGGTGCCCGAGTCGAACTTGTCGAGCGACGAGAAGAGCGGCTCGCCCGACACGACGTCGACGTAGATGCCGTCGCGGTGCTCGTCCCAGTACTCGTTGTCGAAGGGCGGCTCCGTGCCGTCCTGCTGCGTGACCTCGTACTGGAGGGGCGTCAGCCGCTCCCGCAGCTCGGCGTCGCGAGTGGCGGCGGCGGGGTCGGTCGTCGATGTCGCCTCCTCACCGCCGCCGCACGCCGCGACGGCAAGAGCCGCGAGCGTCAACGTCGCGAGGACGAGCAGAATGAGCACGGGCCCGGGCGCACTCCGGGCGAGCGGCCTCGCCCTCACGTCGGGCACGCCTCGATGCCCTGCTGCTCGTAGTAGTCCTGGTGGTACTCCTCGGCGCGCCAGAACGCTCCTGCCGGCACGATCTCGGTGACGATCGGGTCGTCGTAGGCGCCGGACGCGGCGAGCCGCGCCGCCACGGCACGGGCGGTGGCCTCCTGCTGCGGCGTGTGGAAGAAGATGGCCGAGCGGTACTGCGACCCGACGTCCGGCCCCTGGCGGTCCTCGGTCGTCGGGTCGTGCAGGGCGAAGAAGGCCTCCACCAGCTGCTCGTAGCTGACGACCTCGGGGTCGTACTGCAGGCGCACCGCTTCGGCGTGGCCGGTCGTGTCGGAGCAGACCTGCTCGTACGTCGGCTCCGTCGTGGTGCCCCCCGTGTAACCGACCACGGCGTCGACGACCCCGGGTATGGCCGCGAATTGCGCCTCGACGCCCCAGAAGCAGCCCGCGGCGAAGGTGGCGATCGCCGTCGCCCCCGTGCGCGAGCTGCCCGACGACGGAGAAGCCGCGACCGGCCCCGTCGACGCCGAGCCGTCGCTGCCGCCGGCGCCGTCGCTGCCGCCCGTGGCGGTCGCCGCCGAGCCGCCATCGGTCGACGGCGAGCCCGCTCCACAGCCACCCAGGAGCAGCAGGGCGGCGAGCACGAAGAGCGCCGCGACGAGGGTGCCCACCCGAGCCCGCCGCAGCGGTGCGCGCATCGCTCGCCAGCGGTCAGGCGCTGTCACACGTGCCGCTCTCTCCTGCGATCGCATCGGGGGCCTGACGGTCGATGACACGACGCGTGCCGTAGTGACCCGTTCCACGCGTCCGGAACGCATGCCTCAATAGTGGCAGAGGAGCCACCAAAGCGCATCCCGGCGCACCGATCGTCGGCGTGCCGCCGGCCGCGCCCACCCCGGCGCCGGCCGCGATATGGTACTGGTGCCTGTTGCAGCGACCCCCACCCGCCCACAAGGAGAGCGCGATGCCACGTGTGTCCCTCGACGCGATCGCCCCGGAGTTCACCCTGCCCGACTTCGCCGGCCGGCCCGTCAGCCTGTCGGACTATCGCGGCCGGAAGAACGTCCTGCTGGTCTTCAACCGCACCTTCACCTGACCGTTCTGCCGCTGGCATATGGCGCAGTTGCGCCATGACTACGA
>JAZBOM010000208.1:0-2442 GCA_036351205.1 Thermoleophilia bacterium
CCTCGCTTCGAGGGGTAGGGGAGAGCCACTCGCCCACCTCGAAGGCCGCGGCCGGCACTCGTCGCATGACGTCGATGCCCCGGCGCAGAGGGAGGGCCCGGCATGCGGGCGCGCTCGACAGGCGACGGCGGCGCTCACTATGCTGCTGGTCGCCGGCGTCGCCGGCGACGCGCCGAACGGAGGACCCGAGTGGCTGCACATGAGCAGACGCGTTGCGCGTGCAACCTGTGGTGACTCGGCATGGCGCCCGGGCCGGCGCCGGCGCGGCGTCGTCCGTCGCCGGTCTGCCGGTCGCCGCGGGTCTGGCGGTCGCTCTCGCGCCCTACCTGAGTAGGGCATAGTGCGCGACCGCGGACTCTGGGAGTACGACGCGACGGCGCTCGCCGCCATGCTTCGCGACGGCACCGTCTCGGCGCGAGAGGTCGTCACGTCGTTCCTGCAGCGCATCGACGAGGTGGACGTCGCGCTCAACGCCATACCGACGCTCGTCCCGGAGCGCGCCCTCGCCGACGCCGACGACGCCGACCGCCGGCGGGCGCGCGGTGACGCGCTCGGGCCGCTGCACGGCCTTCCGATCGCCGTGAAAGACCTGGTGGACACGGCCGGCATCAGGACGACGTACGGCTCGCCGATCTACCGCGACCACGTGCCTGCCGAGGACGCCCTGCTGGTGCAGCGTCTGCGGCGTGCGGGCGCGATCGTCATCGGCAAGACGAACACGCCCGAGTTCGGGGCCGGCTCGCAGACCTTCAACCCCGTGTTCGGCGCCACGCGGAACCCGTACGACACCTCGCGCACGGCCGGCGGGAGCACCGGCGGCGGCGCTGCCGCCGTAGCGGCAGGCATGCTGCCGTTCGCCGACGGCTCCGACATGGGTGGGAGCCTGCGGACCCCAGCCAGTTTCTGCAACGTCATCGGGCTTCGCCCGACGCCGGGGCGCGTGCCCGAGCTGCCCGCCGACGACGCCTGGGACCCTCTCTCGGTCTCGGGGCCGATCGCGCGGACCGTCGCCGACCTCGCCTTGCTGCTCGGCGTACTGGCAGGGCCGGACCCATGCGCGCCGCTGTCGCTGACGGCGTTGCCTGCGCTGACAACGCCGGCGTCACCGGCGCGCGTCCGGGTCGCCTGGAGCCGCGACCTCGGCGGGCTGCCGGTGGCCCCCGAGGTGGCGGCTGTGCTCGGGGAGGGGCGCCGCGCGCTCGACGGGCTCGGCTGGCAGGGCGAAGAGGCCGAGCCCGACCTGCGCGGCGCCGACGAGGTGTTCGAGGTGATGAGGGCGCTCAGCTTCGTGCGCGCCCTTCACCGCGAGTACGTGGCCCACCGTGATCTGCTCAAGGACACGGTGGTAGAGAACATCGAGGCCGGGCTGCGGCTGACGCCGCTGCGGATCGCCGCAGCCCAGGCCGGGCAGGCCGCCGTCTTCGCGCGCACGGTGGACTTCTTCTCGCGCTTCGATGTGCTGGCGGCCCCGGCGACGCAGGTCGCGCCCTTCCCTGTCGAGAAGGAGTGGGTCGATGAGATCGACGGCCACCGCCTCTCGACCTACACCGACTGGATGCGCTCGTGCTCGCGCATCACGGTCACCGCGCACCCTGCCGTCTCGGTGCCCTGCGGCTTCACCGCCGGCGGGCTGCCGGTCGGTCTGCAGCTCGTCGGCCGCTACGGCGACGAGGCCGGCCTGCTCGCGATCGCCGAGAGGGTCGTGGCCGCCACCGGCGCCTGGGCGCGCCGCCCGGTGGTGACGGCGTGAGACGGCGACACGCGCCCTTGCCGGTGACCGCATGAGGCCGCGCGACGCCCGCTTCTGGGCGCTGGTCGTCGCCATCGGCCTGGCGTCGGGCTTCCTCGCCGGGCTGTTCGGCGTGGGCGGAGGAATCCTCATGGTCCCCGCTCTCGTGCTGCTGCTGCGTGTCGACCAGCGCCTGGCCCACGGCACGTCGCTGACGGCCATCATCCCGATGGCGCTCGTCGGCGTGACCGGCTACGCCCTCGGTGACTCGGTCGACTGGCTCGCCGCCGCCCTGCTCACGCTGGGCGCGGCCGGCGGCGCGGTCATCGGCACCGCCGCGCTGCACCGCCTACCGGAGCGCGCCCTCCGGCTCGCCTTCGCGGCCTTCCTCATCCTGACCGCCGCACGCATGTTCTTCGAGGTGGGGGAGCCGGCCGGCGACCCGCACCTCGGTCTCGCGACCGCCGCGCTTCTCGTCCTGGTCGGCCTCTTCTCGGGGATCACCGCGGGTCTCTTCGGCGTGGGCGGCGGCCTCATCATGGTGCCGGCCATGGTGCTGCTGCTCTCGCTGCCGGACGCGCTGGCCAAGGGGACGTCGCTGGCGGTGATCGTGCCGACGGCCCTGATCGGCACCTACCGCAACGCCCGCGTCGGGAACACCGACCTCCGTCTCGCCGCGGTGCTCGGGGTCTCAGGGATGGTCACCGCGTTCG
>JAZBOM010000209.1:0-9084 GCA_036351205.1 Thermoleophilia bacterium
CGGCGACCTGTACCGGAGCTGCACGAGGAGCGTCGCCCCGTCTTCGTCGGCCGGGGGCTCAGGGACTGCTGCGGCCGGACTCGCCGCCTCGTCCTGCCCGATCCCCCGGTCGACCACGTCACGCAGCAGGACGCGCCGCGCCATCAGCTCGTCGGCGCGGCCGATCACGACCTCGTTCGTGGCAGGGCGGCGTGAGAGCACGTACCACGGCCCGTCCGCGACCTCGATGCCGCGGCGCTGCCCGACGGTGAAGTTCCAGTGCCCCTCGTGCTCCCCGAGCGGGCGGCCGTGACGGTCGCTGAAGCGTCCCTTTCGTGGCTCGACGCCGCGCGAGGCGAGGAAACGCCGGTAGCCGTCGGGGGCGAAGCAGACCTCCTGGCTCTCCTCCTGGTCGGCGGTCGCGAGCGCGGCACGCCGCGCGACCGCCCTGATCTCGTCCTTGGTGGCGCCGCAGAGAGGCAACTCGAGCCGCTCGAGCGTCTCCTCCCCCAGCATCCAGAGCATGTACGACTGGTCCTTGACGCGATCGGCGGCGCGGCTCACGTAGGGACGCCCGCCGCGACGCACGAGGCACGCGTAGTGCCCGCTGGCGACCCCGTCCAGACCCAGTTCCACCGCCCGGCGGGCGAGCAGGGCGAAGCGCCGCCGGTTGCAGCCGACACACGGGTTGGGCGTCTCGCCGGCGAGATAGGCGGCCGCGAAGGGCTCGACGACCGTCCGGGCGAAGCCCTCCTCGTCGTCGAGCACCTCGAACGGGGCGCCGGCAGCGGCCGCGGCGGCGCGGGCGCGGCGGAGTCCCTCCGCCGAGCCGCCGCCGCGGCGGTCCGCACCGGACCAGAGACGCAGGTGGACGGCGTGGACCGCATGGCCGGCGGCCTTCAGGAGGTGCAGGGCCACGGCACTGTCCACGCCGCCGCTCACGGCGACGAGCAGCGAGCGGCCGTGGTGCCCGGATGGCGCGGAAGACATCGCCGGCCTCACGAGAGACGCGGACGTGTGCGCCGGGACACTTGGAAGGTCGGCAGGGACACTTCGACGAAGTGGTCGACCGCCCCGGCGCCGGCGAGGGCCGCGACCCCGGCGCCGGCGGGGGTCGCGAGCTCGGCCCCGGCGAGGGTCGCGACCAAGACACGCGCCGCCTCGACGGGGGTCGTGGCGGCGCGACGGAAGTGGATCGCCTTCATGGCCCGGAGCATCGCGCATGAGGGCCACAGCCGCAAGACGGCGCCGCCGACGGTCGTGGCCGTCAGGCGGCGCCGTGAGGCGGCCCCAGGAGGTTGGAGGCGGGCGTCTTCAGGCGGGGCGCCGCACCGACCCGGCCGCGGAGCGGATCGGGACGGCGCGCGCCGCGCGCCCGCCGGCCGCCGGGGTCAGAGACCGCGGGCGGCGTCGGCGATGCGCTGCTCGAGCACCTTGGCGCCGACCCAGCCGGTGTAGAGCTCGGAGACCGTGCCGTCGCCGCGCACGACCGCGAGCACCGGCGGGTCGAACACGCCGAGCTGGTCGAGCACGTCGCCGAGACGCTTGACGTCGCCGGACTCGTACGTGAAGAACGACATGTCGGCGGCGTACTGTGGCTTGAGAGCCTTCACCTCGTCGAGCATGGCCATGTCGGCCGACGCGCCCTTGAGGTAGACGAGGAGCACGATGCCGCGCTGCTCCTTGAGCGCGTTGGCGATCGGCTTGGGCGTGTCGTCGGTGACCTGGATGGTCAGCGTCTCGGCGCCGGTGATGCCGAAGCTGCCGGGCACCGGCATCGGCGCCTGCTCCACGGCGGCGACGGGCGCCGTCTCACCGCTCTCCGCCATGGCGAAGAACACGGTGAACATCCCCATGACGACGAGCCCGCCCGTGATGATCAGGGCGGCGGTCGCGAGGAACGACCTGTTGCGAGCCACGACTCCCATACCGGCCTCCAATTAAGTAGCGCTCCACCTTGCCGTGCTCGTGTTCTTCTCGAACCTGCTTTCGCAGGTGGGTGCCCTCTCGACTCATCCGGAGATGAGACCGAAGCCCGGGCTCCCGATGTGTCTGTGTTGGCTCGAGAATGCTACGAGGTCACGCACAAGGTAGAGCCGGGCCATCCTAGCAAACGAGCATCGGTTCAACAACAGAGTCGGCAGCACGGCCAAAAGCTTGAGGAATCGGCACTCCCCGCGAGCCTGAGGGACAGGCGCTGGAGGCGCGGAGCGGGACGCCGCCGGGCCCCTACGGGGCGCCGGAGCTCAGCCGAGGCGCAGGCGCAGGTCCTTGAGCTGAGCCGAGGCCACGCCCGCCGGGGCGCCGGTCATCGGCTCGGCCCCCGACGAGGTCTTGGGGAAGGCGATGACGTCGCGGATCGACTCGGCGCCGGCGAGGCGCATGACCAGGCGGTCGAGGCCGAGCCCGATGCCGCCGTGCGGCGGCGCCCCGTGCTCGAGCGCCTCGAGGAACCAGCCGAAGGCGTCCTCGATGCGCTCGTCGTCGTACCCGAGGGTGCGCAGCACCGCACGCTGCAGGTCGGCACGGTGGTTGCGCAGCGACCCCGACCCCAGCTCGGTGCCGTTGAGCACGAGGTCGTACTGGGCGCCGTAGACCTTGAGCGGCTCGGACTCGAGGAAGGGCAGCGTCTCGTCGGTCGGCAGGCTGAACGGGTTGTGGCCGTAGGTGAGCTCGCCGCTCTCCTTGTCGATCTCGAACAGCGGGAAGTCGACGACCCAGAGCAGGGACCAGCGCGTGGACGGCTCGGGGTGGAGCAGCGCGATGAGGGCCAGACGGAGAGCGCCGAGGACCTCGGCGGCCACCGCCGCCTGGTCGGCGGCGAAGACGACGAGGTCGCCGGGCTCGGCGGCGACGCGCTCGACGAGCGCCGCCTGCTCGGCCTCGCTGAGGAACTTCACGATGGGGCCGCGCAGGGCGCGGCCCTCCTCGACGTACACGTACGCCATGCCGCGGGCGCCGTGCTCCTTGGCCGTCTCGGTGAGGCCGTCGATCTGGGCGCGCGAGAGGCGCCCCCCTCCGGGGGCGCGCAGCGCGCGCACGACCCCGCCGGCCTCGAGCGCCCCGCGGAAGACCTGGAACCCGCTGGCGGCGAAGACGTCGGAGAGGTCGTCGATCGCGAGCCCGAAGCGCAGGTCGGGCTTGTCGGAGCCGTAGCGCAGCATCGCCTCGTCGTAGGTCAGCGTCGGGAGCGGCAGGGTCAGCGGACCCTCGCCCACGGCGTCGAAGATCGCCGCCATGAGCCCCTCGAGCAGGGCGCGGATCTCGGCCGCCGAGAGGAACGACATCTCGGCGTCGATCTGCGTGTGCTCGGGCTGGCGGTCGGCACGCAGGTCCTCGTCCCTGAAGCAGCGGGCGATCTGGTAGTAGCGGTCGACGCCCGCCACCATGAGGATCTGCTTGAACATCTGCGGCGACTGCGGCAGCGCGTAGAAGCGCTGGGGCTGCAGGCGCGAGGGGACGAGGAAGTCGCGCGCACCCTCGGGGGACGACCTGGTGAGGCACGGCGTCTCGACCTCGAGGAAGCGGTGCGCGTTGAAGAAGGCGCGCGTCGCCTGCACCACCGTGTGGCGCAGCTCGAGGAGGCGCAGCATGCCGGCGCGCCGCAGGTCGAGGTAGCGGTACTTCAGGCGCAGGGTCTCGTCGACCTCGTCCGCCTCGTCGCCCTCGACGGCGAAGGGCGGCGTCAGCGCCCGGTTCAGGATCTCGAGCCGGGCGACCTTGACCTCGACCTCGCCGGTCGGGAGCGCCGCGTTGACCGTCTCGGGGGTGCGGGCCACGACCTCGCCCTCGACGGCGAGCACCGACTCGGGGCGCACGGTCTCGGCGAGGGCGTGCGCCTCACGCGCCCGGGACGGGTCGAAGACGAGCTGCACCACGCCGCTGCGGTCGCGCAGGTCGACGAAGATCAGGTTGCCGTGGTCGCGCCGGTGGGCGACCCAGCCGGCGAGCTCGACGCGGCGGCCGACGTCGGCCGCGCGCAGCTCGCCGGGGTACGTGTCGCGCAGGCTCACGGCGCCTCCCCGGCGAGTCGGCCGAGGCGCTCGACGGCCGCCTCGAGGGCGAGGTCCTCCTCGCCGCCGCCGTCGAGCCGCCGCAGGCGGACGGCGCCGGCGGCGAGGTCGTCGAGCCCGAGGAGCACGGCCCAGGCGGCGCCGCTGCGGCCCGCCTGCTTCAGCTGACCCTTGGGGCTGCGCGCGGCGAGGTCGAGCTCGGTGCGCACGCCGGCGGCGCGCAACCGCTGCGCCAGCTCGAACGCCGCGTCACGCTCGTCGCCGGCGAAGCTCACGACGTAGACCTGCGGCGCCGGTGGGGCGGCAGCGGTCTCGCCCATGGCGAGGCCGATGCGCTCGAGGCCGGCGCCCCAGCCGACGCCCGGCGTCGGCGGGCCGCCGAGCTGCTCGATGAGGCCGTCGTAGCGCCCCCCGCCCCCCACACCGCTCTGCGCGCCGAGGCGGTCGGAGCTGAACTCGAAGGTCGTGCGCGTGTAGTAGTCGAGGCCGCGCACGAGGCGCGGGTCGAGCTCGGGCTCGAGGCCGGCACGGCGCAGCAGCGCGAGGACCCGCTCGAAGTGCTCGCGGCAATCACCGCAGAGATGGTCGACCAGGTGCGGCGCGTCGTCGAGCACGGCGCGGCAACTCTCGACCTTGCAGTCGAAGGTGCGCAGCGGGTTGAGCTCGAGGCGCTCGCGGCAGTCGCCGCAGAGCTCCTCCTCGCGACCGCGCAGGTGCTCGCGCAGGCGGGCGACGTACGCCGGCCGGCAGGCCGGGTCGCCCATGCTGTTCACGGCGAGCCGCAGGCCGCCCACGCCGAGCTCGGCGAAGAGCTGTGCCAGCAGGAGGATGACCTCGGCGTCGACCATCGGCTCGCCCGAGCCGATCGCCTCGGCGCCGAGCTGGTAGTGCTCGCGGTAGCGCCCGGCCTGAGGGCGCTCGTAGCGGAACATCGGGCAGTAGTACCAGAGCTTCACCGGCTGCGGCGACTTGTGCAGCCCGTGCTCGAGGTAGGCGCGGCAGATCGGCGCCGTGCCCTCGGGACGCAGGGTCAGCGAGCGGCCGCCCTTGTCCTCGAAGGTGTACATCTCCTTGCGCACGATGTCGGTGGCCTCGCCGACGCCGCGGGCGAAGAGTCCCGTCTCCTCGAACTCGGGGGTCACCACGCGACGGTAGCCGAAGGCGGCGAAGACGCGCGCCGCGACGGCGACCACGGCGTCGCGCGCCGCGGCCTCGTCGGGCAGCAGGTCGTAGGTGCCCTTGGGCGCCCGCGGCGCCGTCACCAGCGGTGCCCCGGGTCGTGCCGCAGGGGCGAGAGGAAGGGGTTGAGCGCCAGCTCGCGCCCGAGCGACGTGTCGGGGCCGTGGCCGCAGTGCACCGCGGTGTCGGCCGGGAACCGGCGCACCAGGGTGGCCACCGAATCGAGCAGTTGGTCCATGTCGCCCCCGGGCAGGTCGGTACGCCCGACGCTGCCGTGGAAGAGCAGGTCGCCGACGAAGAGGTGCCCGTCGATCGCGAAGGTGAAGGCCCCGCGCGAGTGCCCCGGCGTGGGGATCGCCTGCACCGCGATCGGCAGGGCGAGCGCCTGCTCGCCCTCGAGCAGGACGGGGCCGGCGACGGGCTCGACGTCGAAGCCGCCGAAGGCGCCGAGGGCCGGGTCGGCCATCTCCGCCGCGTCGGCGGCACCGACGTACACCGGGATGTCGAAGTGGCGGGCGAGCGGCGCCACGCCGCCGAAGTGGTCGAAGTGGCCGTGCGTCACGAGCACGGCGGCCGGGTCGAAGCCGAACTCGGTGAAGGCCTCGATGACGACCCCGGCCTCGTCGCCGGGGTCGATGACGAGGCCCTCGCGCCCCCGCACGACGATGAAGCAGTTGGCCTGCAGGGGGCCGAGCGGCAGGGCGAAGACTTCGAGCGCTTCGGGCATGGGACCTCGCGGACGTCGGCCGACCGGCCGTACGGTATCAGACCCGCGACGGGAGCGTCGAGCCAGGGCGAGGGCGCCGGCCCGCCGCCCCCGAAGCCTCCGCCCGGCCGCCTCAGCCGACGACGCGGTAGGCGTCGTAGACGGTGTCGATCGAGCGGATGTTGGCGAGGATGTTGTCGAGCTGGCGCACGTCGCCGACCTCGATCGTGAAGCGGTCGCGCACGACGCCGTCGGGCAGCGTCTGCACGCTGCCGGAGAGGATGTTGACGCCGGAGTCGCCGAGCGTGCGGGCGACGTCCTCGAGCAGGTGGTTGCGGTCGAGCGCCTCGACCTGGATCTCGACGCGGAAGGCGACCCCGCCGAGCCCCTGCCAGTCGACCTTGGTGAAGCGCTCCGGGTTCTTGGCCAGGGCGCGCGCGTTCTTGCAGTCGCGACGGTGGATGGTGATGCCCTTGCCGAGCGAGATGTAGCCGACGATGTCGTCGCCGGGGATCGGCCGGCAGCAGCTCGCCATGCGCACCATGATGTCGCTCATGCCTTCGACGGCGAGGCCGTACTCGCCGGAGACCGCGGCGGGGCCGGCCGTCGGCTCGGCGCGCCGCGACGGCAGCAGCTCGGCGCTCGGCGTGGCCTCCTTCATGGTGCCGGCGCGCTGCATCACCTTGTTGACCACGGTCTTGACCGTCACCCGGCCCGAGCCGATGGCCGCGTAGAGGTCTTCGGGCTTGGCGTAACCCGTCTCCTTGACGATCTGGCCGAAGACCTTGGAGCCGAGGATCTTCTGCGCCGGCAGGCCCTCGCGGCGCATGAGCTCCTGCAGGAGGTCACGGCCCGAGTGCTCGGAGTCCTCGCGCTGCTCGCGGCGGAAGTGCTGGCGGATCTTCTGTCGCGCCCGCGTCGTGACCACGACGTCGAGCCAGTCCCGCGAGGGCCCGTGACTCGACTTGGAGGTGATGACCTCGACGATGTCGCCCGAGCGCAGGGTGTGGTGCAGCGGGACGATGCGGCCGTTGACCTTGGCGCCCACGGTGTGGTTGCCGACGTCGGTGTGCACCGCGTAGGCGAAGTCGATCGGGGTCGATCCGGCGGCGAGGTTCTTGACGTCGCCCTTGGGGGTGAAGACGAAGACCTCGTCCTCGAAGAGGTCGATCTTGAGCGTGTCCATGAACTCGCGCGGGTCGCCGGTCTCGGACTGCCACTCCATCATCTGGCGCAGCCAGGCGAGCTTGTCGGGGTTGCGGTCGCCCTTCTCCTTGTAGAGCCAGTGGGCGGCGACCCCGAAGTCGGCGGTCTGGTGCATGTCGTAGGTGCGGATCTGGATCTCGAGCGGCTTGCCCCCGGGCCCGATGACCGTCGTGTGCAGCGACTGGTACATGTTGAACTTGGGCATCGCGATGTAGTCCTTGAAGCGCCCGGGGATGGGCTTCCAGACGGAGTGGATGATGCCGACCGCGCCGTAGCAGTCCTTGACGCTGTCGACGAGCACGCGCAGGCCGGTGAGGTCGAAGATCTCGTTGAACTCCTTGCCGCGGCGGCTCATCTTGACGTAGATCGAGTAGAAGTGCTTGGCGCGGCCCTCGATCCGGGCCTCGATGCCGGCCTTGTCGAGCTCGGCGCGGATGAAGCCGGCGGCCTCCTCGGCGTACTCCTCGCGGTCGGCGCGGCGCTGCGCCACCCACTTCTGGATCTCCTGGTACTTGCGGGGATGAAGCGCGGCGAAGGCGAGGTCCTCCAGCTGCCACTTCATGTTGTGGATGCCGAGGCGGTGAGCCAGCGGCGCGTAGACCTCGAGGGTCTCCTTGGCCTTCTGGATCTGCTTCTGCTTGCTCAGGTAGCAGAGCGTGTGCATGTTGTGCAGGCGGTCGCAGAGCTTGATGAGGATGACGCGGATGTCGGTCGCCATCGCGACGATCATCTTGCGGTAGTTCTCGGCCTGCTCCTCCTCCTGGGAGGTGAAGTGCATCTTGGTCAGCTTGGTGACCCCGTCGACGAGCATGGCGATCTCGTCGCCGAACTGCTCCTCGAGCCACTCGACCGGGGTCTCGCAGTCCTCGACCACGTCGTGGAGGAGGGCGGCGGCGATGGTCACCGAGTCGAGCTGCAGGTCGGCGGCGTTGAGCGCCGTGCCGACCGGGTGGTGGATGTAGGCCTCGCCGCTCTTGCGCATCTGCTGGCCGTGCAGGGCCACGGCGGCGGCGAAGGCGCGGGTGATGAGCTCGCGATCGGGGTCGGGGTCGTAGCGCTCGATGGACGCGAAGAGCTCGTCGAGCAGCGGCCCGTACTTCTCGGGGACCGTGCTCAGAGACGCCGCGTCAGGCAGCTCTCCGTGAAGTCGTTTGTCTGAAACAGTCGGTGCCATGCTCTGTATGTCTCGGTCCCGGTGAGATCGGCCTTGACGTCTGGACGCTCGAGCTGGAGGCCGCCCTCGGCGACCCCGGCGAGCCCGGCCTCGGTGAGGGCCCGCAGAGCGGCCGCCAGCGGCGCGAGCGGCCGCAGGTACGGGCCCTGAAGCAAAACTTCCTGCTCAGGGACTTCACCAAACCGGCCCCCGGCCGCGGTCAGCGCACGCCACAGCAAGCGCGACACGGGCTGGAGGTCGAAGAGGCTCCTCGCGACCTTGTCAGCGAAGTCTACTTCACCCCGGCCCCAGAGGACATGGAGCCAGGCGTCGGGGCCCGCCGCCGCGAGCAGCGCCTCGAAGGCGAGCCGCGTCGGCGGCGGGTCGACGAAGGCGACGTGGGCCGCGGCGTGCAGGAGCTCGGGGCGGGCGAGGGCGACGTCGTGCCCGACGAGCACGACGTCGCCCTCGCCGGCGAGCCCGGCACGCCCGGCGACGCAGGCGCCGTGGAGGTACAGGCCGGCGCGCCGCAGCTCGGGCGGGAGCACGTCGCGCGTCAGGAGCGGCCGGCGACGGGCGACGTCGGCGGCGACGACCACGAGCGGCCCGCCGGCGGCGGTCAGGCCGACCAGCGTCGAGGCGATCGGCCGGCCGCGGAGGTCGCGCAGGCGGCCGTCGCGACGGGCCCGGTCGGCGGCCGCAGCCGACGCCTCGGCCGCCGCCGCGGCGGCGATGTCGCGCGCGGAGGGCCCGTCGAGGAGCTCGCGCCACAATGCCGCACCGGCGAGACGATCGCGGCAGCCGAGGTCGCACGGCGTGGCACACAGGTCGCCCCTGCCGTCGTCGAG
>JAZBOM010000210.1:0-2219 GCA_036351205.1 Thermoleophilia bacterium
CAGGGCGTTGGTCGCCACCGTGGTGCCCATCCGCACGTCGGCGATCGCCGCCGACGGGATGGCCTGCTCAGCGGAGAGACCGAGCACGCGCCGCACGCCTTCGACGGCGGCGTCCTCGTAGTGCTGCGGCGCCTCGGAGAGCAGCTTGAGCGCGGTCAGACCGCCGTCCGGCCGCCGCGCGACGACGTCGGTGAACGTGCCGCCGCGGTCGATCCAGATCCGCCAGCCCGGGGCGGCGTCACGCGTCTTCGGGTCGCCCTCTGCGGTGGAGGTCATCGTGCACACAGGCTACCACCGGCCGCGGCAACGAGTGCCCGGAGGGCCGGCTGCTCTCCGGCGCGGCCAAAGACTCACCCTCAAGTTGAAGGAGAGTCTCTGGCCGTCCCCTCTCTCAGCCCATGCGACCGACAGGCGCCGGACCCCAAGGCCGGCCCTCGCGGGCACGCCCCCAGACCCCGGCGTGAGCTTGGCTCAGTCGGTGACCACGATCGTCGCCTCGCCCGTGCCGCCGACGAGGTCCTGGTACTCGTAGGCCGGGTATTCGCCGCGCGCCTCGAGCGAGCCCGACACCAGGCCGCTGCCGATCGCACCGAGCGTGGCGTCGCCGGCCTCGGCGCCGGCCGTGACCGTGAACCTCCACGACGCCGACGCGCCGGCCTCGAGATCGCCGATCGTCGCCACGGCGCCGTCGACGCTCCAGCCGTCGGGCACGGCGAGCTCGATCGTCGTCGCGCTCGCCGGGAAGGCCGGCCAGTCGCCGGTCGCGAACGGCTCCATGCACGGGTACGTGACGGTCACTGTGGCGTGGAAGGTCTCGCCCGCGACGACCGTCGCCGGCGCCTCGATCTCGACCTCCCACGGGGCGATCAGCACGGCGTTGTACCCGTAGCCCGGCTGGCCCCAGAGATCGCCGGATGCATCCCACACGGCGAGCCAGTCCTCGTAGCTCCACTCCATGGGCTCGTACACGTACTGCTGCGACGCGGCCTTGGTCGGTACGAAGCAGCCCCTCGCGCCGATGTCGTCTGTGAACCAGCGCACCCACGGGTCGTGGAAGTAGAGGACGCCCCTGGCGTCGTCGTAGCCCACGACGACCCGGTAGTGGTAGCCGTAGATGTCCGGCATCCAGTCGGTGAGGCAGATGACGGGGTAGCCGGCGGCGATGACGGCCTTCAGCTGGTCGAGCCACGGCTCCGCCTCCCCGTAGAAGAAGGCCGCGTACCCCAGAGGCCGCCCCGTGTAGCCCGAGACCGAGACGTCGTACGCGTCGCCGGCGGTCTCGCTGAGGAGACTGAACTGGCCCGCGCGGGCCAGGTCGGGCACGGCCGTGCCGGAGGCGGTGAACGCGTCCTCGCCGCGGCCGGTGCGCGCCGCGGCGTAGATCTCGCGCTGATCGACGAGCGGCCCCCAGTAGTCCATGACGATCTCCGCCGAGGCGGCGCCGCAGCCCGATGCGTCGAGCTGCTGCCACAGCGGCACGTCGTCGATGACGCAGCTCACGGGCAGATCGGTCGTGGAGGTCTCCCCGGCTGCCGCCGGCGCGGCCAGGGCGAGACCGACGAGCAGCGTCATCGTGATGAGCAGGAGCGGACGTGCGATGTGGTTCCCCCTCATGTCCCCCTCCGTTCGTCGTGTGGCGAAGCCGCGTGGGCCGGCGGCGCACCACGCCGCCGGCCCACGCCCCGCCGCTCGTTTCGCTCAGTCGGCGGCGACCGCGATCGTCACCTCACTCGACGGCGATCGTCGCCTCGCCCGAGCCGCCGATCAGGTCCGTGTAGTCGTAGGCCGGGAACTGGGCGCGCTCCTCGAGCGAGCCCGAGACGAATCCGCTGCCGGTCGCGCCGAGCACGAACTCGCCGGCATCACCGCCGGCAGTGACCTCGAAGGTCCACGACTTCGACGCCCCGGCAAGAAGCTCACCGACCGGCGCCTCGGCGACGCCGCCGACCACGCTCCACCCGTCGGGCAGCGCGAGCTCGATCGTCGTCGCGCTCGCCGGGAACGCCGGCCAGTCACCGGTCGCGAACGGCTTCATGCACGGGTACGTCACGGTCGCCGTGACCTTGAAGGTCTCGCCCGCGGCGACCGTCTCCGGCGCCTCGATCTCGACCTCCCACGGGGCGATCAGCACCGCGTTGTAGGTGTAGCCCGGCTGGCCCCAGTCATCGCCCGGCAGGCTCCACACGTCGAGCCAGTCCGCGTAGCTCCACTCCATATAG
>JAZBOM010000211.1:0-2505 GCA_036351205.1 Thermoleophilia bacterium
CCGGCCCCCGGCTGCGACGCACCAGGCTCGGCGCGCGGGACCACGGAGGTCATCGCCTCGAGATCGCCGGAGCCGGGGCCGAAGCGCGGCACCTTCCTGGTCGCAGGATCGGGGCGCGGCTGCGGCG
This sequence comes from Thermoleophilia bacterium, assembly GCA_036351205.1. Classification (GTDB taxonomy): domain Bacteria; phylum Actinomycetota; class Thermoleophilia; order UBA2241; family UBA2241; genus UBA2241. Next base: position 128 of record JAZBOM010000211.1, read on the forward strand.
GCTGAGCCGGCCCGGCCGGGCGCGGCTCGGGAGCCCGCTCGGGAGGCGCGGGCGACGCATGCGCGGGCGCAGCGGCCTGCGCGGGCGGGCCGGCGGGCGCCGGCGCGCCCGCCCGCGCCGGAGGCGCCACGACCGTCTCCTCGCGGGCGATGGCCTCCTTGATGGCCTCCGCCTTCTGGTTGAGGTCGTTCTGCGGCGGCGGCGCCACCGGCGGCGCCTGCTCGACCTGCTTGAGGAAGCCCTCGAGCAGCTGGCGGAAGCGGATGCGGAACTCCTCCTCGACCCCGCGCAGCTTGGTCAGCGAGCCCTCGATGCGCTGCTTGTCGGCGTAGCTCTCGTTGACCATCTGCCGCGCCTTGAGCTCGGCGTCGCGCAGGATGAGCTGGCCTTCCTTGGTCGCGTTCTGTTTGAGCTCCTCGGCGCTCTGCTGCGCGGAGACCAGGGTCTTCTGCAGGGTCTCCTCGATGCGCCGGTAGCGCGTCACCTGCTCCTCGAGGTTCTCGACACGCTCGCCGAGGTCGATGTTGTCCTTGAAGAGGCGCTCGAACTCGTCGGCGATCTGGTCGAGGAACTCGTCGACCTCCTCGTCGACGTAGCCGCGCATGCCGCGCTTGAACTCCTTGTGGCGGATGTCGAGCGGTGTCAGCTTCATGCAGCACTCCTTTGCCCGCGCGGGCGACGCGAGGGACGGGCTCAGCGTGGTCTTCTCATCTTATTGTGCCGCGACGGCGCGGATTCCTGCGCGTCTGCCGTCACTCGCCGGGCCGCCCCGCCGCAGGCGAGGCCGGCCGGCGTCGGCCCGGGCTCAGAACTGGTTGAAGAAGCCCTTCTCTATGAGGCGCGCCTTCTCCTCGGCGGAGACCTCGACGTTACGCGGCGTGAGCAGGAAGATCTTGTCGCCGACGCGCTGCATGCCACCGTCGAGGGCGTAGGTGAGGCCGCTGCAGAAGTCGATGAGGCGCTTGGCCAGATCGGTGTCGGAGCCCTGCAGGTTGACGATCACCGGCACGTCGATCTTGAACTTGTCGGCGATCTGCTGGGCGTCGTTGAAGGTCTTGGGGATGACGAGGTGGACCTCGACGCGCGGCGGGCGCACGCTCTCGACGGCGCGCACCGGCGCGGCGGCGCGGCGCGGCGGCTCGTCCGAGAAGATCTCGTCGTAGTCGTTGCGCCGGGAGCTGCCCAGCTTGCGCACGTTGGGGCGGTCCTGGTACGAGCGCTCGAGCTCCTCGTACGGGGCGAGCGTCTCGTCCTCGTCGTACTCTTCGTCCTCGTCGGCGAGGCCGAAGTACACGGCGACCTTGTGCCAGGAATCTCCGAGGCCCATTCAGTCCCTCCCTGCCGCTCTCTAGAAGAGCACACTCCCGACGCGCACGATGGTCGCGCCCTCGAGCACTGCCGCCTCGTAGTCGGCGCTCGTTCCCATCGAGAGTCGGGCGAAAGTATATCGGCCGCGCCAGTCCTCCGAAAGCCGTTGGGCCAGCTCACGCGTGCGAGCGAAGAACGGCCGCGCCTCCTCGGGGTCGTCGGAGAGGGGCGGCATGCACATCAGGCCGCCGAAGACGACCTTCTCGAAGGCGGCGGCCTGCTCGAGGAACGCGTCGACGCCGTCGAAGGGCACGCCGCTCTTGCTCTCCTCCCCGCCGACGTTGACCTCGAGCAGCACCTCGACCGGGCCGGCGGCACGCGCCTCGAGTTCCTTGACCACGCTCAGGCTCGAGACCGAGTGGATCAGGCGGACCAGCGGCAGCACCGCCCTGGTCTTGCGACTCTGCAGGTGACCGATGAAGTCGTAGGTGAAGATGTCGCCGTAGCGCTCGTACTTCTCGGCGAGGTCCTGGGCGCGGTTCTCGCCGATCAGGCGGATGCCGGCCTCGGCAAGCACGCCGAGGTGGTCGACGTCGACGTACTTCGTGGCCACGAGGATCTCGACGGCGGCCGGCTCGCGCCCGGCGCGCCGCGCCGCCTCGGCGACCCGGCCCTCGACCTCCTCGAATTTCTCCCGCACGCTGGCGGCGGACCCGCTGTACTGCCTGACCACGTCACTCCCCTTCGACACGCCGGGGGCACGCACGCCCCGGCCCCGTCAAGATTCGCCGTCCGCGGCCGCGGCCCTGTCTGCACGCCACGCCAAGGCCAGGTGACGCCCGGTCACGCCCTGGTCGCGGCGGTGCGAGAAGAAGCGCCCGTCGCACGAGGTGCAGAGCCGCGTGAGCGTGATCTCGCCGGCGGGCACGCCGGCGGCACGCAGCTGGCGTGCGGCGCACTCCCAGAGGTCGACCGTCGACTCCGTGGCGACGCCCGGGAACCGCGCCTCAAAGCGCCGCCGCAGCCCGTCGTCGACGGTGAAGCAGCAGGGGCCGATGCTCGGGCCGACG
>JAZBOM010000212.1:0-2715 GCA_036351205.1 Thermoleophilia bacterium
CGGACGCGTCGGCGGCCGGGGGCGTCGTGCTCGCCGTCCTCGGCGTCGTGGTCATCGTGTGGCCCGGGCCGACCCTCTCCCTGCTCACCCTGCTGTTCGGCATCGCGGTGCTGGTCTGCGGCGTGGCGATGATCGTGCAGGCGATCAGGATGCGCACCTAGCGCCTCGGGCGCGGCCGGCACGCGAGGGCAGAGCGCGGGCGAAGCAGGGCCGGCACGTTTCCAAAGTACTTGCGCGGGCAAATACATCGTATGAGCCCACGGAAGTACAGTGAGATCGACGTCGCCGCCGAGGTGCACACACCCGGGTCGGGTGCATGATGAAAGCCTCGCGCTCCGAGAAGGCCGGTCGAGCGGTCCCGCCGGTGCGGCCGCTGATCCCGAAGCCGGAGGGCTTCGCGCCCGCCGACATGCTCGACGAAGGTCTGCGCATCATCGATGCGGCGCGCGAGCGGGGCATCGTGCTGCGCTTGCTCGGCGGTCTCGCCGTGCGCGTCCACTGCGACCTCATCGCCTTCTGCGAGCGCGACTACTCCGACCTCGACATGGTGGGCCTGAAGGCCCAGAGCAAGGACCTGATAGCGCTCTTCCGCGACCTCGGCTACGGCTTCGACCTGCACACCATGCAGGCTACCGACGGCCGCCAGCTGCAGTTCGTGCGCCCGTGCGAGCACGACGCCGGCGGGGCGCCGCCACACGAGGACGACCACGTCGATGTCTTCCTCGACACCTTCAAGATGGATCATCGGATCCAGCTGAAGCATCGCCTCGCGCTGGAGGAGTACACGATCCCGGTCACCGATCAGCTGCTCACCAAGCTGCAGATCCACCGCCCCGACGAGAAGGACGTGCGCGACATCCTCACCTTGCTCAAGGACCTCGAGCTGGCCGACGAGGAGGCCCCCGGTGTCATCGGCCTCACCCGCCTCGCCGAGCTCTGCGCCGGGGACTGGGGTCTGTACCACGACGTCGAGCTGAACCTGGACCGGTGTGCGGCCCTGCTCTCGGACTATCTCCTCACGGGCGAGGAAGCTGCGCGGATCCGCGAGAGGCTGGCTCGTCTCCGCGCATCCCTCGAGGCGCAGCCGAAGTCGCTCGCCTGGCGTCTGCGCGCCAAGATAGGCGAGCGGCGCCCCTGGTACGCCGTGGTGGAGGAACAGGGCGAGCAGAGCTGATCGCCGGGCGCCGCCGATGCCGCGCGGACGCCACTCGATCTCGGGCCCGCTTCAGCTTGAGCGTGCGACGCCTCGTTGACCCCGCACGAAACCGGGCGCGCGTGCGGGGGGTCGGCGCACGCGCGCCCGTGAGTGTCCGGCGCGGGAGGGGGTGCAGGGGGTCACTGCGCCGCGCCGGCCGGCCGACATCGCCGGGGCACGGCCGCCCGGACCGGCGGGTCGTGCGGGCCATCGGCGGACTCCCCGTGCTTCGGTCAAACGGGTAGCACGACCGCCTCCTCCAGTGTCTCGTGCGGGGGCGCGTCGCGGGGGAGCGGGGCGAGCCTGCCGTCTTCGAGCCAGATCCGCCGCGACGACCGGCTCGCCACCCAGGTGTCGTGGGTCACGAGGACGACCGTCTGGCCGCGTTCGCGCCAGAGGCCCTCGAGGAGGCCGATGATGTCGTCGCGGGTGCGCTCGTCGAGATTGCCGGTGGGCTCGTCGCCGAGGATCACCCGCGGCTCGCGCACCAGTGCACGGGCGATGCCGACCCGCTGTTGTTCGCCGCCGGAGAGCTCGGAGGGCAGGTGATGCCCCCGGTCCCCGAGGCCCACGCCCGCGAGGGCGGCGCGGGCTCGTGTGCGGCGCTCATCGCCCGCCACGTGCCACGGCACGAGAGCCGTCTCGACGTTCTCCTGTGCGGTGAGCGTGGGGATCAGGTTGAAGGACTGGAAGATGAAGCCGAAGGCGTGGCTGCGCAGCTCGGCGAGATCGCCCTCGCCGAGCTTGCTCAGGTCGCGCCCGTCGTAGAGCGCCTGACCGCCGGTGGGGCGGTCGAGGGCGCCGAGCATCTGCAGCAGGGTGGTCTTGCCCGAGCCGGTCGAGCCCTGGATGGCGAGGAACTCGCCGTCGGCGATCGTCAGGTCGACGCCGGCCAGCGCGTCCACGAGCTTGCGCCCCTGGGTGTAGCGTTTGGTGACGTCGGTCAGTTCGTAGAGCATCGTCGTCCTCCCGGTCAGTCGATCCTGCGGAGTGCGTCGGCGGGCCGCAGTCGGGCCGCGCGCCAGCCGCCGAAGGCGCCGGCGAGCAGCCCGCCGGCCACGGCGAGACCGACGGCCATGAGCACGAGCTGGAGGCTCACGGGTGCACCGAGCTCGACGGTGACCGTGCTGGCCGCGGTCAGGGCCTCCCGCGCGGCCTCGCCGATCCCGCCCGGGCCACCCATGCCGGGGCCCATGACCTCTCCCGCGGCGGCGCCGACGCTGGCCTCCAGGGCGGGCGAGAAGCGGGTGATCAGCCAAGCGCCGGCGACGCCGATGGCCACACCGATGAGCCCGCCGAGGACGCCCTGCACGAGCGACTCGCCGAGCACCTGACCGACGATCCGGCGGCTGCGCCAGCCGAGCGCTTTGAGGGTCCCGAACTCGCGCACGCGGCGCGAGACGGACGAGACCGTGAGCAGGCTGGCGACGAGGAAGGCGGCGATCAGGGCGGCCACCGAGAGCCACGTGCCGAGCTGGTCGGCGAGCTTCGAGGCGCTCGAGAGCGAGCCGCTCACCTGC
>JAZBOM010000213.1:0-7369 GCA_036351205.1 Thermoleophilia bacterium
GATCCTGATCGGCATCCGGATCGTGGTCGAGAACCTCGGCGGATGACGTCGCCCGCGCCGCTGACGCTCGCGCCGGGCGGCGCGTGATGGGCGGCGCCCGAACGCCGTGGCACCGGCGGGTCGTGGAAGTGCTCGTGGCCACCGTCCGCCACGCTCTCGCCGACAATGTGCCGACGCTCGCCGGAGCGCTCACCTACTACGCGCTGCTGTCGCTGTTCCCGGCGCTCATCGTCTTCCTGCTGTGGCTGTGGATCTTCAACATCGCCGCCCCCCGCGGAGCCGCCGGCTGAGGGCCGCCGGCCCCGCGCCGTCCGGTACTATCGTGCCGGCACGTCATCTCGGAGAAGGGACCGCCGGTGGACTTCGATCGCGTCGTCGAGCGCCGCGGGACGGCATGCTTCAAGTGGGAGCTCTACGGGCGGGACGTCCTGCCGCTGTGGGTCGCCGACATGGACTTCCCGTCGCCGCCGCCCGTCGTCGAGGCCCTTCGCCGGCGCGCCGAGCACGGTGTCTACGGCTACACCCTGGTGAGCGAGTCCTTCACCGACGCGCTGCGCGCCGACGTCCAGCGGCGTCACGGCTGGCGGATCGAGCCCGAGTGGCTCGTGTGGCTGCCCAGCGTCGTGCCGGGCCTCAACCTGTGCTGCAGGGCGTTCGCCGGGCCCGGCGACGAGGTCATGACGGTGACCCCGGTCTACCCGCCGTTCCTCGAGGCCCCGCCCGACCAGCAGCGACGGCTGCTGACGGTGCCGGTGCGCGACGCCGGCGGCCGCTGGGAGCTCCCTCTCGAGGCGATGGAGGCGGCGCTCACACCGCGTACCCGCGTGCTGCTCTTCTGCCACCCGCACAACCCCCTGGGGCGCGTGTGGCGGCGGGACGAGGTGGCCGCGGTGGTCGGGTTCTGCCGCCGGCACGGGCTCGTGCTCTGCTCGGACGAGATCCACTGCGACCTCGCGCTCGACGACCTCGCGCACGTTCCCTCGGCGACGGTCGACCCTGCGGCGCCGGAGCTCACCGTGACCCTCATGTCACCGAGCAAGACCTACAACCTGCCGGGCCTGAATTTCGCCTTCGCGATCGTGCCCGACGAGGGGCTGCGGGCGCGCTTCACCGCGGCGGCGGCCGGCGTGCTGCCGTTCCCCGGCTGCTTCGCCCTCGCCGCCGCCGAGGCGGCGTACCGCGAGGGCGAGCCGTGGCTCGCGGAGCTGCTCGCGTACCTGCGCGGCAATCGCGACGCGCTCGAGGGCTTCGTGCGCGCGTCGCTCCCGCGCGTGACGATGACCCACGTCGAGGCGACCTACCTCGCCTGGCTCGACGTGCGCGACCTGGGCCTCGACGACCCGGCCGCGGTCTGCCGCCGCACCGGGGTCGCGCTCTCCGACGGCGCCGACTTCGGCGCGCCGGGCTTCCTGCGGCTCAACTTCGCCTGCCCGCGGGCGACCCTGGACGAAGCGCTGACGCGGCTCGCGCCGGTGCTCGGCGGCTGAGGACGCCGGGCCGGCGCCTGCGGCGTGGGCCGCGGCGGGTCCGTGCCTTGCGCCGCGGCCGTGCGCCTACGGTCTCAGCCGCGGCGGCTCGGCGCCCTGCGTCCCGCGCAGCTCGATCAGCTTCTGGCGCAGGTCGGCCTGCAGGCGCACGAGCTCGTCCTCGGCTTCGTGCCGCTTGCGACGCCCTTCGTCCTGGATGCTGATCGTCTCCTCGAGCGTCGCCACGAGGTCGGCGTTGACCTGGCGCAGGGTCTCGATGTCGACGACCCCGCGCTCGACCTCGCGCGCCACCTTGGCCGAGCCGTCCTTGAGCAGGGCGGCGTTCTTGGCCAGCAGCTCGTTGGTCGTGTCGCTGACCTCGCGCTGCAGCTCGAGCGCCTTCTGCTGGCGGTAGAGGCTGAGGGCGATGACGATCTGGTTCTTCCACAGCGGGACGGTGGTGAGGATCGAGCTCTGGATCTTCTCGACGAGGTTCTGGTCGTTGCTCTGGATGAGTCGGACCTGGGGCGCGGTCTGGATGGCGATCATGCGCGTGAGCTTGAGGTCGTGCAGGCGGCGCTCGAAGCGCAGGACCGCCTGCCGCACGTCGTTGACGCGCTGCGCGTCGAGCGGGTCCTGGGAGGCCTGCGCCTCGGCCTCGAGGGCCGGCAGGCGCTCGGTCTGGAGCTCCTCGAGGAGCTCGTCGCCGGCGGCGATGTAGAGGTCGAGCTGGCCCAGGTACTCGAGGTTGAGCTCGTACATGCGGTCGAGGACGGTGATGTCCTTGAGGAGGCCCATGCGGGCCTTCTCGAGCGCCAGGGTGAGCTTCTCGATGGTCGCGCCGATCTTCTGGTAGCGGGTGGCGAAGCGGTTGAACGAGTCGACGAAGCGGCCGACGAGCGGGATCTTGGCGAGGCCCGACCCGCCGCTCAGGCCGTCGACGTCGACCTCCTTCACCTTGACGAGCAGCTCGGCGAGGCTCTCGCCGGCCTGCCCGGCCTCGCGCGTGCGGATGTCGGCGAGGAGGGTGTCGGCGAAGGTGGCGATCTTGTTCTGCGCCGGCAGCCCGTACTGCAGGACGGTCTGTGTGTCCTCGACGTCGACGGCGCGCTTGATCTGCTCGACCTGGGCGCGCTCCTCCGGCGTCAGCTCGGCGCGGCCGGCGGCCGGCGCCGGCACGAGGTCGCCGGCGAGCCCCGGCGCCGCCCCGAGGTCGGGCATCGCCGCGTCGTCGCCCGGCGTCGCCGCACCGTGCTGTGTCGTCTCGTCGGTCATCACTGCCCCCCGGATCCGGCGGCCGGCGGCCGCGGCTCGAACACCCCGTCCATCTGTACGGTCTTCTCGAGCAGCGCGATCTCGCTGTCGAGGTCGATGAGGTCGCGCTGCAGCACGGCGGCGAGCTCCTTGTCGAAAGCTTGCTGGATGCTGTCGAGCGAGGTCACGGCGCGCGTCAGCGTGGCCTCGACGTCGGGCCCGTGGACGCCGCGCTGGGTGAGGTCGGCGTAGCCGCCGACGATGCGCTGCGCGGCCTCGAGGTAGTAGCTCAGGAAGGCGCGCGCGAACTCGATCTGCGCCGGCGCGGCGATGAGCTCGGCGAGGATCTTCTCGGCGGTCGCGCAGAGGTGCGCGACCTTGTCGCGCACCCGCTGGTCGCCGAGCCCGGCCGCCGTCGCCGACATCTCGTCGAGGCGCTCCTGCGCGGCGAGGATGATGGCCGCCGTCTCCTCGTCCATGCCGCGCGGCAGCTCGGGCCGCGCCGCCGCCGGCAGGGAGGGCGGCTGCGGCGGCGCCTCGAGCTGGGGCCGCGGCACGTCGCCGAACATGATCGCCCGGTAGTGCGGGCGGGCGACGAGCGCGTGCAGCACAGAGGCCGCGGAGACCAGGAGCTGCAGCGGCACGGCGTAGCGCAGCCACGGCGTGCCGATGGCGCCGAGGGTCAGGAGCACCGGCATGAGGTAGGCGAAGCCGGAGGCGATCCACGCCGCGCTCCGCGCCCGCACGCCGATGTAGAAGAAGGAGACCCAGTTGAGGAAGCCGAGGGTGAACGTCCAGAGGACCCACAGCGAGTGCCGCCACCACCAGCGGTACTGGGCGCGACGGGTGACGACGGTCGGCGGCGCCTTCTCGACGGCGCGGCGCCGCGACTGCCTCTGCGGCGCGAGCTGCTGCACGTCGCGCACGGCCGAGGCCGGGTGGCCGAACTGGCACTCGCCGTGCGGCTGCACCCAGACCCAGCGCTCACAGACCGTACAGTAGCCGCCCAGCGGCACGGGGCTTCACCTCCCGAGGGTCGCGTCCTGAAAGCATAGTCCCCGGCGTCGCCACCCGCCACGCGCTCGGCATCGCCGCGGGTGCGGGTGAGGCGCTCGCTACGGCCGCACCGGCTCGACGAGGGCGCCCGGCCGTCGCCTCCGGGGTTTGCCGCCTCGCCGTAGGGGAGACTAGCGGTAGAGAGCACGTCGCCGACCCTCACCACCGCGCAGGAGGCACCATGTCCGACGAGAACCGCGTAGCCCGCACGCTCGACTGCATCGGTCTGTACTGCCCGGAGCCGCTGTTCCAGACGCGCGAGAGCATCGACGCGCTGGAGGTCGGAGAGGTGCTCGAGGTGCTGGCCGACGACCCGGCCGCCGAAGAGGACATCACGCGCTTCGCGAAGCGCGCCGGGCACGAGGTCGTCGAGCTCGAGAACGACGGCGTGCAGCTGCGCGTGCTGCTCCGCCGCCTGAAGTGACACCGTACCGCCGAAGCGACGTCTCCCCGTGCGTCCTGCGGGCGTCATCCGCGGGGCGCCCGGCAGACCCGAGGCTCGAAAGGAGCCGACCGTGAAGAACGAGAACAGCATCCTCTACGTGCAGACCAGCGACCAGCCCGAGCGGCAGTACTCGCCCCTGGTGCTGGCGCAGACCGCGAAGGCGATGGACCTCGAGCCCGCCGTCTACTACCTCGGGATGGGGCTGAAGGTCCTGAAGCCGGGCGCCGCCGACGCGATGCAGCTCGGCGCCTTCCCGAGCGTCGGCGAGATGCTGCGCAAGACGATCGAGATGGGCATCACCGTCTACGTCTGCGAGGCCTCCAAGCAGATGCTCGGCTGGGAGAGCGTCGAGCTCATAGAGGGCGTGAAGATCGTCGGCGCGGGCACGCTGAACGACCTCGCCCTCGACGCCGGCGCGACGATGTGGTTCTGACGCCGGCGGGCTCGGGAGGCATGACGTGAACAAGGACCAAGCCGGGGGCGGCGCGAGCGGGCAGGCCGCTCCCCTGCGCGACATCGTCTACGCCGACTACCAGTCGGCGAAGCCCGTCGACCCGCGCGTGGTCGAGGCGATGCTCCCCTATATGACCGAGACCTTCGGTAACCCCTCGTCGCTGCACGGCGTCGGCGACGAGGCGACGGCGGCGCTCGACGACGCCCGCGCCAGGGTCGCCCGCTTCATCGGTGCGCAGCCCGAGGAGATCGTCTTCACCTCGGGCGCCACCGAGGCCAACAACCTCGCCCTCATCGGCTACTGCCGGCGCAACCGGCGCAAGGGCGACCACGTGCTGATCAGCGAGGCCGAGCACATCTCGATCCTCAACATCGCCAAGGTCCTCGAGAAGGAAGGCTTCCGTGTGACCCGTGTGCCGCTCGACCTCTACGGGCGCGTCTCGCCGCAGAAGCTCCGCGCCCGCATCGTCGACGAGACCATCCTGGTCTCGCTCGGCTGGGCGAGCAACGAGATCGGCACCGTGCAGCCCATCGCGGAGATCGCCGCCATGCTCGACGGCACCGGCGTCGCCCTGCACACCGACGCCGTGGCGGCCGAGGGCCTCGTGCCGATCGACGTCGGCGCCGTGCCGATCGGCCTCATGACCCTCTCCTCCAACGACATCTACGGGCCGCGCGGGCTCGGCGCTCTCTACGTCCGCAAGGGCGTGCAGGTCGCGCCGGTGCTCGTGGGCGGCGGCCAGGAGCGCGGCCTGCGCTCGGGCAGCGAGGACCTCGCCGCCATCGCCGGCATGGCCGCGGCGGCCGACATCATGGTCTCCGAGATGCCGGCCGAGGTCGCGCGCATCAAGGCGATCCGGGACCGCCTCGTCGAGCGCGTGCTCGCCGAGATCCCCGACTCCCACCTCAACGGCCACCCCGAGCAGCGCCTGCCCAACAACGCCCACTTCCGCTTCGACGGCGTCGAGGGCGAGGCCATGGTGCTCTCGCTGCGCGACGCCGGCGTCGCCGTGGCGACGGGTTCGGCCTGCAGCTCGAAGACGCTCGAGCCCTCGCACACACTCATCTCCTGCGGACTCCTGCACGAGGAGGCGCACGGCTCGCTCGAGTTCACCTTCGGGCGCTTCAGCCGCGAGGACGACGTCGAGCGCATCATGGCGGCCCTGCCGCCGGTCATCGAGCGCCTGCGGGCGCTGTCACCGCTCTACCGCGCGAAGGCGTGAGCGGCTCACCGTACGACGGAGAAGGACGACGATGAAATCGACTCAGTACTCGGAGAAGACCCTCGACCACTTCCGCAATCCCCGCAACGTCGGCACGCTCGAGGGGCCGAATGTCGCCATGGGGCGTGTAGGCAACCCGGTCTGCGGCGACCTCATGGAGATGTACATCGAGGTCGAGGACGACCGCATCAAGGACATCCGCTTCCAGACCTTCGGCTGCGGCTCGGCGGTGGCGACCTCGAGCATGACCACCGAGCTGGTGCGAGGCATGACCCTCGACGAGGCGCTCGAGGTCAGCCGCGGCGACGTCGCCGACGCGCTGGACGGCCTGCCGCCGATCAAGATGCACTGCTCCAACCTGGCGGCCGACGCGCTGCACGAAGCGGTCAAGAACTGGCGCGCCGGCGTACGCCCTGATGACGTCGGTACGGAGCCGGTCGAGACCTCGTGCGCGACGACCGGCTCCGCCGGGCCGGCCGAGATCGCCGGGCTCGACGACTACGAGGGCAAGGGCGTCCACCGCGTGGTGGCCGACCCGGCGGCGCTAGCCGACCAGCGGGTCGTCGTGCTCGACACCGGCGACGCCGCCGCGCAGACGGCGATCGCCCTCACCGACCACACCGCCCGCGTCGTGCTCATGACGACGGCCAAGGACCCGGAGGTGAGTGCGGCGACGCGCTCGGCCCTGCGGCTCTCGGACGTGAAGGTGCTCACCGAGGCGCAGCCGCTCTCGCTGCACGGCGAGGGCGAGCTCGAGCGCATCCGCGTACACGACCTCAACGAGGACGAGGAGTACGAGCTCACCGCCGACGCGTTCGTCGTGCTGCGGTAGGCGGCGTCGGCTGGGCGAAGCCGCCGAAGCGAAGGCCACTGGCGCCGGCTGAGTGCGGCTGGCCGATCGCCCCCGGGCTGTGCGTCAGTCCGGCGGCAGCCGCTTCAGCATGACGCGCACGCCGCAGCGGCAGGGCGGCGGCCCGCAGGCGGGGCACGTGGCCCCTGCGTTGAGGCTGAACTCGCGGAAGAAGCCGGCGATCTCGCCGAGGTCTTCGTACCCGGCGCGGCGAAAGAGGCCGGCGCTCGTCGGCAGGGCCGGGTCGGTCGGCAGCCAGGCATTGGCGAGCACGTGGATGGTCTCGAGGCCGCGGAGGAAGGCGAGGCCGGCCGCGGCCGCCTCGACGCGCGCGACGAGGTCGCTCGCGACCCCGCGGCCGCGGCGGTCGGCGCGGACGGCGAGCTCGCGGATGCGTACGATGCGGCCCCGCACCGGCAGCCGCTCGAGAGCGGCGAAGGCGGGCCCCTCGGCGTACGTTCGCCGCAAATGAGGCGCGTCGTCGACGACGGCCAGGGCGGCGCCACAGAGGCCGTCGTCGAGCGCCACCCACGACAGCCGCGGGTCGGCCGCCGCGGAGCCGGCGAAGCCGGCGCCCACGGCGGCCTCCAGCAGCGCGACCACGGCGTCCGCGTCGGCGGGC
>JAZBOM010000214.1:0-2026 GCA_036351205.1 Thermoleophilia bacterium
CGCAGCCTGAACGCCGTGGCGACGCTGGGCGCTCGTTTCGGCGACGAGCTGCTGCTGCGCGCCACAGGACCGCAGGCGGAGGAGGCCCTCGCCGCCGTCGGGCGCCTCGCCGGAGAGGGCTTCGGGGAGCCGGGGGAGGCCCGCCCGACGGGCCCTCCGGGCCCCCCGGCGGGCCTCCCGAGCGCCGCGGCAGGCCTCGGGGCTGCCGCGGCCCCCGGCGAGGTGACGCCGCCTACGACCCCGCCCGCCCCCGGTACCGTGCTCCACGGCCTGCCGGGGTCGCCGGGCATCGCCGTGGCGAAGGCGCATCGGCTGCGGCCCGCCCCCGTCGAGGTGCCGGATGCCCCAGCGGGCGACGCGGACGCCGAGTGGAGCGCTCTGCAGCGGGCCCTCGACGCGGCCCGGCACGAGATCGGCCGCGCCCGGGCCGCCGCGGCGACCCGGGCCGGCGAGTACGACGCGGCGATCTTCGACGCCCACCTCCTCTTCCTCGAGGACGAGACGCTGCTCGCCCCCTCCCGGGCGGGGGTCATGGAGGAGGGCAAGAGCGCCGGCCGCTCCTGGGCCGACGCCGTCGCCGCCGCGGCCGCGACGTGGGAGGCCCTCGACGACCCGTACCTGCGAGCACGGGCCGGCGACCTGCGGAGCGTGGGCGACCAGGTCCTCCGCCTGCTCGCCGGCCTGCCGGCGCGGCCCGCGCCGCGCGGTTCGGGCGTCGTCGTCGCGGGCGACCTGAGCCCGGCCGACGTGGTGGGCCTGGACAGCGAAGCGGTCCGGGGCATCGCCTGCGCGTTCGGCGGTCCCGCCTCGCACGCCGCCATCCTGGCGCGGTCGCTGGGCATCCCGGCGGTCGTGGGCGCCGGCCGGGCCCTGCTCGCGGTGCGCGACGGGACGCTCCTCGCCCTCGACGGTGAAGCCGGCACGATCACCGTGGACCCGCCGGCCGACGTCGCGCGCGCGGCCGAGCGGCGGCGTCTGACGAAGGCGCGCGAGGAGGAGGCCGCACGGGAGCGCGCCCACCTGCCGGCCGTGACCCAGGACGGCGTGTCCGTCCACGTGGCGGCCAACGTCGCGGGTCTCGCGGACGTCGGCGCCGCCGTGGCCGTCGGCGCCGACGGCGTGGGGCTCCTGCGCACCGAGTTCCTCTTCCTCGAGGCCGACCACCTGCCGTCGGAGGACGAGCAGGAGGCGGCGTACCGCGCGGCGGCCGAGACGCTCGCCGGCCGCCCGCTGACCCTCCGGACCCTCGACCTCGGCGCCGACAAGCCGCTCCCGTTCCTGCCCCGCGAGGACGAGCGGAACCCCTTCCTGGGCCTGAGGGGCCTCCGCCTGAGCCTGCGTCACCCAGACCTGCTCGCCGCCCAGCTTCGCGCCGCGCTGCGCGTGGCCGCCGCTCACGACGTCCGGGTCATGTTCCCGATGGTGGCCACCGTGGACGAGCTGCGGCGGGCGCGCGAGGCCCTCGACGGCGCCCGCGAGGCCCTCCTCGCGGAGGGCGTCGCCGTGCCCGAGCGCGTCCCCGTGGGGATCATGGTGGAAGTCCCCGCCGCCGCCCTCCTCGCCGAGGCGTTCGTGCCCCACGTCGACTTCTTCTCCCTGGGGACCAACGACCTGGCCCAGTACACGCTCGCCGCCGAACGGGGGAACGCCGAGGTCGCGGCGCTGGCCGACGCCCTCCACCCGGCGGTGCTCCGCCTCGTCGAGCGCACGGTGAGCGCCGCGGCGGAGGGCGGGCGCGGCGTCGCCGTGTGCGGGGAAGTGGCGGGCGACCCGGTCGCCATCCCGTTGCTGCTCGGCCTCGGGGTCACCGAGCTGTCGATGTCCCCGGCGCGCATCGCGCTCGCCAAGCAGGCGGTGCGGGCCACCGCGATCGCCCGCGCCCGGAGCCTGGCCGGCGAGGCCCTGGCGGCCGCTTCGGCCGCCGAGGTCCGGCGCCTCTGCGGCGGGTGACGCTCCCCGGCGGGTGGCGACGCCGAGCGGGTGACCGCCCGCCGGCCGGAAACGTCACGCCGGCCGACGACGTCAC